>NZ_JBHUUX010000066.1:0-30990 GCF_042670845.1 Promicromonospora sp. NPDC057138
GTATAAGAGACAGGCTTGTCCGAGTCTCCCGGGCGGTACCCGGGAGACTCGGACAAGCGCTCTACTTCGCGGTCAGGGTTACTGGTCTTTCGCGGCTACGCTGTCCGCGACGCGGATCAGCTCCGCGACGGTCGGGCCCGCGCTCCCCGTGGGTGTGCGGCCGATGGTGCCGAGCAGCAGGTAGGAGCCGGCGTCGTCGGTCCATTCGACGCGCACCGGGCCGTACCCGTTGTTGTCCACGCGGGTGACCCGTGCGTCGCGCCCCGACTCCTCGAGCGCCTCCCACTCGACTGTCACGTTGTCGCCGGACAGCTCCTCGGCCAGCTCCTGGGAACCCGGGTACGCGACGTAGGTGATGGTCGCCGCCGGGTGGTAGACACCGGCGCGAACCTCGTCCTCGGGCCACGCCCGCCCCGGGCCGCCGCGGAACGTCTCCGCGTTCTCCGCCCCGTCCAGCGTGTAGATGATCCAGGTGCCGAGGTGGTCCTCCGCGGTCGTGCGGCCGATCCCCGCCGAGATCTCGGCGGGGCACTCCGCCACGGCGCGCCGGACGTTCTCCGGCACCCAGTGCGGCTGGCGCAGGTCCGCGGCACACGAGTCGGCGGTGAGCGCCGTGGCGTCGGCGGGGGTGACGGCGGGCTCGTCCTTCCCCGACCCGATCATCAGCGTGACCACGATGATGATGATCGCGCCGAGCAGCGTGATGGCCCCGCCGAGGAGCCACTCCGGCCGGATCCTGGGCTCGTCGATGGTGGTGACCACGTCAGCCCTCGCACTCGATCTCGGTCACGGCGTCCCGGGAGAGGGCTATGACCTCATCGGACGCGACGGGGCTGCGGGCCACCCCCGGCGGCACGGAGGAGCCCCAGTCGCAGTCGTTCTCGGCGAAGTAGGTGTCGCGCATGCCGCCCGCGGAGGTGAAGCGGACGCGGTGGTCGGGACCCCGGCAGTCGAACTCCGGGTCGCACACGGAGACCACGAGCGCGCGCATGGTGACCCACGTGCCGCTGTCGACGCAGCCGTTGACGGGCAGGCCGTTGTACGCCTGGAATGCCTTGGCCGCGACCTCCGACTCGGCGTCCCACGACCCGTCGACGGGCTTCAGCCCGGTGCCGGCCCACAGCATGTTCTGGGCGGCGACGACCGCCCCGCCGGACGTCGCGCCGCACTCACCGACCGGGTCGTTGGACACCCACATCGCGCTCGAGTTCATCGCCTGCGCGATGGCAGCGATGATCAGGGCCGCGGCCACGGTGCCGCCGCCCGCCTGCAGCCAGGTTCGGGTGGTGGGCATTCCCTCGGCGCTCCTTCGTCTGCCCGACGCCGGCGCCGGGCGATGTGCTAGCGAGCGCGAGCGTAACAATCCGCCCTTAAAAGACGGAAGCGACGCACCGGGAGGAACCCGGGCCAGCCGGATTAAGGAGCACTCGCCGAACGTAGGCGTGGTAGCCGTATGGGCGCCGATTAGGCGACCAACCCTACGTTCGGCGATAGAGCGACCGTGCCTACGTTCGACGGCACTGGGCCACGAGTTCCATGGCTCTCACCGCGTCGTATGTGCCCCGCCGTTGACGTGCATTGTCTGGCCGGTGATGTGGCGGGCGCCGGGCGAGGCGAGGAACGTGACCAGCGAGGCGACGTCGTCGGGCAGCCCGGGGCGGCCGTCGTGCGTGGCGGCGACTAGGCGGTCGCGGCGCTGGTCGGTGAGGCGGCCCTTGAAGTACCCCGTGTCCGAGATGTAGCCCGGAGCTACGCAGTTCGCCGTGATGCCGCGCGGGCCGACCGTCGCGGACAGCCCGGCGGTCCACGCCTGGACCGCCGCCTTGGCGACGCCGTACGACGTGCCCGCGTACTCGGCCCCGATCGAGCCGACCGTGACGATCGTGCCGCCGGACGGCATGTCCTCCAGGACGGCGGTCGCGACCAGCACCGTGCTGAGCAGGTTCGCCTCGATGTTGGCTCGCCAGCCGCCGGCCAGGTCGGCCAGATCGGCGAGGCCGGCCGCCGCGGGCCGGTCGAAGTCCGTGTTGCCGCCCGCCATGGCGACCAGCACGTCGACGGGCGCGGCGAGCCCGTCCATGAGCGCCGCGACGTCGTCGGGCTGCCCGACGTCGCAGCGCACCCCGCGCGCGCCCGTCGCTTCCGCCGCACGGTCGAGCCGGGCGGCGTCACGGCCGGTGATGACCACGCCGTCCCCCTGCTCGACGAACTGCCGCGCGACCGCCGCGCCGATGCCACCCGACCCACCCGTGACCAGAACATTCCGGGGCATGTCACTACCTCCAGGTACAGTATGTTTAGACCTAAACATATAGGAGACCCCGGTGACTGAGTACCCCTTCGACTCCACGTCCGCCCTCCCGGCGGAGGCGATCGCCGCGGCGTGGGAGCGTGAGCTGCCGGGCGTCCCGGTGACGTCGATCGGCGTGATCACGCCGCTGTGGCGGGTCGCGAAGGCCCTGGCGGACGATCGGCGTCGGACCCTGCACCGCATCGGGATCGACCCGGCAACGCTCGATCTGCTGAGCACCCTGCGCCGCGCGGGAGCGCCCTGGTCGCTGACGACGCGGGAGCTCACGGCGCAGACGCTCGTCACCGCCGGCGCCATCTCGCAGCGGGTGGCGCGGGCGGAGCGCGACGGGCTGGTGGTGCGGGCCGCGGCAGGGCGGCGCGCCGTGACCGTGACCCTCACCGACGCGGGACACGCGCTCGTCGAACGGGCGGTGCGCGAGCTGCTCACGCACGAGGAGGAGCTGATCACGGATCTCTCGGCGCAGGACCGCCAGGCGCTGTCCGGGCTGCTCGGCCGGCTCGGCTCGGCGCTGGGCGGCAAGATCTCGTAGGGGTGAAATTAGGCGCGTCTGCATGCGTCACCCGACCCGAACGGTAATCTCGGCCGCATGCTGCGGCCCCTGATCAGCCCGCCGCGACTGCACCCCGGCGACACCGTGGCCGTTGTCGCCCCGTCCGGTCCGGTACCCGCCGAGCGGCTCGACGCCGGCGTCGCCCGCCTCCGCGAGTGGGGCCTCGACGTACAGGTGATGCCACACGTCCGGGACACGCATCCGGGACACGCGTACCTGGCCGGCTCCGACACGGCGCGCGCCACCGACTTCCAGGAGGCCTGGCTCGACCCCGACGTCCGCGCGGTGATCGTGGCGCGCGGCGGGTACGGGGCTGCGCGGATGGTCGACCTCGTCGACTGGGACGCGCTCGCCGCCACCGACCCGAAGGTGCTGGTCGGGTACAGCGACTGCACGGTGCTGCACCAGGCCGTCGCCGCGCACCTCGGGCTGGTCTCGCTGTACGGGCCGATGTCGGGAGCGGCGACGTTCCTCACGTCCGAGCGGGCCCGCGAGCACCTGCGGCGCACGCTGTTCGAGCCGGAAACCGCTCGGACGATCACCGGCCCGCGGGCCCACACCCTGGTCGGCGGCACGGCCCGCGGCATCACGACCGGCGGCTGCGTCTCGCTCCTGACGATGTCGGTCGCGGTCGGCGCCACGCTGCCGTCCGCGGCGGGCGGGATCGTCCTGCTGGAGGACGTCGACGAGCGGGCCTACCGCCTCGACTCGTTCCTCACGCACCTGCTGCGCTCGGGCTGGTTCGACGGCGCGCTCGGCATCGTGCTGGGCTCGTGGCAGGACTGCGACCCGGCCGAGCCCGTGGTCATGGACCTGCTCGGGCAGCTCGGCATCCCCGTTCTCGGCGAGCTCGGGTTCGGTCACGGGCCAGACCCGATCACCGTGCCGCTGGGCGTGTCCGTCGAGCTGGACGCCGACGCCGGCACGCTCACGCTGGACCAGCCGGCCCTGGCGGCGCGGTAGCCCTGCTTCGCGGACCTAGATCGCGGGATCGGGCTCGGTCGTCTGCCCCTCGAAGTACGTCTGCAGCACCACGGTGGTGCGCGTCGAGACCTTCGCCGTCCGGCGGATCCGGCCGAGCAGCTCCTCCAGGGCCCGTGGCGAGGCCACGCGTACGGTCAGCAGGTAGTTCGCGTTGCCGGCCACCGAGTAGCAGGACTCGATACCGGGCATGCCCCGCAGTCGGTCGGGCGCGTCGTCCTCCTGCGCCTGGTCCAGAGGCGTGATCTCGACGAACGCCGACAGCGGCAGGCCCACCGCCTCCGGGTTCACCACCGCCCGGTAGCCCGTGATGACGCCGCGCGCCTCCAGCTTCCGCACCCGCACCTGCACCGCCGACAGGGACAGGCCCGAGATCTCGGAGAGCACCGCGAGCGTGGTGCGGCCGTCCTTGCGCAGTGCGTCGACGAGCGCTCGGTCGATCCCGTCGAGCGGTGCCAGATCGTTGTCGGTCATCCCGCCACCTCCGCCGCTTCCAACCAGGCCGCCTCGAGCTCGTCGCGCTCGCTCGTCAGGTCGCGCAGCTCCGCGTCGAGCCGGGCGACGGCCTGGTAGTCCGTTGCCTGCCGCGCGATGGTTTCGTGCAGCTCGGCCTCCTTCTCGGTAATCTTCGCAAGACGACGCTCAATTCGGGAGACCTCTTTCTGTGCAGCGCGAATATCGCGCTGCGACGGCTCCCCGCCCGGGACGCCGTCCGACGCGGGAGCCGCGCCCGACGTCGTCCCGCCGGAGCCCGAACCGGAGGCGGGACCAGCACCCGCCGGGGTGCCCGAAGCCGAGGCGCCGGAGGCCTTCGCCGCCGCCCGCAGCCGCAAGTACTCCTCCACCCCGCCGGGCAGGTCCCGGATGGTCCCGTCGCCGAGCAGCGCCACCTGGCGGTCCGCCACCCGCTCCAGCAGGTACCGGTCGTGCGAGACGACGATCAGCGTCCCGAGCCAGCCGTCCAGCAGGTCCTCGACGGCGGCGAGGGTGTCGGTGTCGAGGTCGTTGGTGGGCTCGTCGAGCAGCAGCACGTTGGGTTCGGCCACGAGCAGCCGCAGGAGCTGGAGCCGACGCCGCTCGCCGCCGGACAGGTCCCGCACCGGTGTGTACGCGCGCTCCCGCGTGAACCCGAGCTTCTCGGTGAGCTGCGCGGCGGTGAGCTCCTTGCCGTCGACGACGACCCGGCCCTTCTCCTGCTCGATCACCTCGACCGCCTTCAGGCTGCCGACCTCGTCCAGCTCGGCGACGTCCTGCGACAGCTCCTTCACGTGGATGGTCTTGCCCCGCTTGACCCGGCCCGAGTCCGGCTCGCGGCGGCCCGCGAGCAGCGCGAGCAGCGTCGTCTTGCCCGCGCCGTTGACGCCCACGACGCCGTACCGGTCCCCGGGGCCGAGGCGCCAGGTCACGTCGTCGAACAGGACCTTGCCGCCGAGCTCCAGCGAGACCGACTCCAGGTCCAGCACGTCCTTGCCCAGCCGCCGCGTCGCCATACGGGTCAGCTCCATCGAGTCACGGGGCGGCGGCTCGTCGTCGATCAGCGCGGACGCGGCGTCGAGCCGGAACTTCGGCTTGGACGTGCGGGCCGGCGCGCCGCGGCGCAGCCACGCGAGCTCCTTGCGCAGCAGGTTGTCCCGCTTCTCGGCCGCCGTCGCGGCCTGTCGTGCCCGCTCGGCGCGCGCCAGGATGTAGGCCGCGTAGCCGCCCTCGTACCCGTCGATGGCGCCGGTCCCGTCGCCGCGCACCTCCCACATGCGGGTGCAGACCTCGTCGAGGAACCAGCGGTCGTGCGTCACGACCACGAGCGCGCCGGTCGTGCCGGGGCGCCCGTACCGTTCGCGGAGGTGGGCGGCGAGCCAGGCCACGCCCTCGACGTCGAGGTGGTTGGTGGGCTCGTCGAGGAGCAGCACGTCCGGGTCCTGCACCAGCAGCGCCGCGAGCGCAACGCGCCGGCGCTGGCCGCCCGAGAGCTTCACCGCCGGGGCGTCCCATGCGAGGTCGGCGAGCAGGCCGTCGTGCACCTCGCGGATCCGGGCCTCCGACGCCCAGACGTGCGTCTCGGCGTCGCCGTGCACGAGGTCGAGCACCGTGGCGGCGTCGGGCAGCTCGTCGCGCTGGTCGAGCATGCCCAGGGTGGAGCCGCCCACCTTGGTGACCCGTCCGCCGTCGGGCTGCGAGGTGCCCGCGAGGATGCGCAGCAGCGTCGACTTGCCGGCACCGTTGGGGCCGACCACGCCGACGCGGTCGCCGTCGTCGAGCCCGAGGGAGACGTCGGACAGGAGGGTGCGAGTACCGATGGTCAGCGCGATGCCGTCTGCGCCGAGAAGATGTGC
The DNA here is from genome assembly GCF_042670845.1 of Promicromonospora sp. NPDC057138. Taxonomy (NCBI): domain Bacteria; kingdom Bacillati; phylum Actinomycetota; class Actinomycetes; order Micrococcales; family Promicromonosporaceae; genus Promicromonospora; species Promicromonospora sp. NPDC057138. Next base: position 6,176 of record NZ_JBHUUX010000066.1, read on the forward strand.
CACCTAAGAAGCGTAGTTCGCCGTGGGGTCGGGGGCGGACACCGGCCGGTCATCACACCTGTTCGATGTCCGACGCCACGGCTACGCTGTCCCCCGTCGACGGCGATGTGCCAGGAGGACTCTGTCGCCGACCCTGAAGAACGACGACGCCGAGGAGCACCCACGTGGCCCAGTTCGACATGCCGCTGCCCGAGCTCGAGAAGTACCTCCCCGAGGTCGACGAGCCCGGCGACTTCGACGAGTTCTGGTCGACGACCCTGACCGAGGCGCGCTCGTTCGACGAGGCGCCGACCGTGGAGCGGATCGACGTCGGGCTGACGGAGATCCTGGTCGACGACGTCACGTTCCCGGGCTTCGGTGGGCACCCCGTCAAGGCCTGGCTGACCCGCCCGGCGCACGCGGGGGGCGACCTGCCGGTGGTGGTCGAGTACCAGGGCTACGGCGGCGGGCGCGGCCTGCCGCACGAGCACATCCATTGGGCGGCGGCCGGCTACGCGCACCTCATGATGGACACGCGCGGGCAGGGTTCGGGCTGGGGTTCCGGCGGCGGGACGCCGGACCCGGTGGGGTCGGGGCCTGCGACGCCCGGGTTCATGACGCGCGGCGTGCTGGACCCGCACGACCACTACTACCGCCGCGTCTTCACGGACGGCGTTCGGGCCGTCGACGCGGCACGCGCCATCGATGGCATCGACCCGGAGCGCGTGGCGCTGAGCGGCGGCAGCCAGGGCGGCGGCATCACCATCGCGGTCGCCGGCCTGGTGCCCGACGTCGTGGCCGCCATGCCGGACGTGCCGTTCCTGAGCCAGTACCGCCGGGCGGTGTCCATCACGGACAGCTTCCCGTACGGCGAGATCACGAAGTACCTCTCCGTGTACCGCGACCCGGAGGTCGAGGCGCAGGTCTGGCGCACCTTCTCCTACCTGGACGGGGTGTCGTTCGCCCGCCGGGCACGCTCGGCGGGCCTGTTCTCGGTGGCGCTCATGGATGGGACCTGCCCGCCGTCCACCGTGTACGCGGCGTTCAACAGCTGGGCGCCGGGGCACGGTGAGACGGTCACCAAGGAGATCGACGTCTACCCGTACAACAACCACGAGGGCGGCGGCGACTACCGCTTCCCGCGCAAGCTCCAGTGGCTGGGCAAGATCATCTGACGCCGGGCCGGAGCCAACCGGAAATTTACCCGATACCGACTGGCGGTACGCTCCCAGCGCACGCCCACTTTCCGGAGGTCTCCCCAATGCCTGACTTCGACCTGCCGCCCATCACGGCCTTCTCGCCCTCGGTGCCGGCGCCGACCGCCTCCCCAGCCGCCGACGAGCCCGAGAACTTCGACCTGCCGCTCGTCGCGGTGACGCCGGCGGCCGCGCCCGCCGCCGACGAGCCCGAGAACTTCGACCTGTTCTGGTCCGAGACGCTGGCCGCACACCGCGACATCGAGGTCGCGCCCGTGCTGACCGCCGCCTCCGCCCGTTCCCGGGACCTCACGGCGGAGTCCGCGACGTTCGCCGGGTTCGAGGGCCGCCCGGTGACGGGTCACCTCATCACGCCGGTCGGCGCCGGCGCGACGCTGCCGGGCCTGGTGGAGCTGCGGCCCGCTGGTCGCGCCGCGAGCCGCGACCTCGAGTGGCTCGCGTCCGGCGGGTTCGCGCACCTCGTGGTCGAGCTGCCCCAGGACGACCTCGACGACCCGTACAACCGCGGCGTCTTCACCGACGCCGTCCGGTCGGTGCAGGCCCTGCGGACCCTCGCGAGCGTGGACCCTTCGCGCGTGGCGGTGCTCGGCACAGGCCCGGTGGCCGCGGCCGTCGTCGCCGCGGCCGGGCTGCTGCCCGACCTCGCGTGCGCGATGGTGGAGGGCGACATCCCCGCCGCGCACAAGGACTCCCTGGTCGCGTTCGCCCGCCGGGCGAGCACGCCGCTGCAGCTCACGCAGGGCGCGGGCGCCCAGGTGCTGCTCGAGGACTGGGGCTTCAACGCGGCGCTGGCGCTGGCCGCGATGACGGGGTCGGTCGAGCGCGTGGTGGAGTGCGTCCTGACCACCGAGAGCAACGCGACGGTCCGGCGCACCCGCTGGATCGCGGCGCACACGCACCTGACGAGCGTCTTCGTCCCCCAGGTGGCTTCCTGACCCTCCCGGGATCGGTCAGCGGGAAAGGATCGGTCAGCGGGAGATCGAGGTGACGATCTGAGTGCCCGGGACCGGGCCGATCGCGGTCCAGACCGCGTCGACGACGTCGGCCGCCGTCCACGCGGCGCCCAGCGCGAGCGCGTGCTGCCGCGAGCGCCCGAGCGCGGCGACGGTGGGTCCGGACCCGGACACGATCACGCCCAGCGCCCCGGCGTCGGTGGCGACGTCCAGCACCTCGGCGAGCTCGGGCCGCAGGTCCAGCGCCGGGGCCTCCAGGTCGTTGTGCAGCGCCTTGCCCAGCGCCACCGGGTCCCCGGCGCGCAGCGCGTGCATGAGCTCGGTGTCGTCGGCGGCGGGGGCGACGGCCGGCGTCGACGGGCCCGCCAGCTCATCGAACCGGCGGAACACGCCGGGCGTGGACAGGCCATGGCGCTGCGTGGCAATGCACCAGTGGAACTCGCCGCGCGTCATCGCCGGCGTCAGCAGGTCGCCCCGCCGGGTGCCGACGGCGGTGTGCCCCAGCAGCGAGAACGGCACGTCAGCCCCGAGCTCGGCCGCCATCTCGACCAGCTCCGGGCGCGGCACCCCGGCGTCCCAGAGCGCGTCGCACGCCACGAGCGCGGCGGCGGCGTCGGCGGACCCGCCCGCCATGCCGCCCGCGACGGGCACGCCCTTGGTGATGTGCAGGCCGACGTCGGCCGCCAGGCCCGTGCGGTCGGCCAGCAGCGCGGCGGCCCGCCAGGCGAGGTTGGTCTCGTCGGTCGGGACGGCGTCCGCCTGCGGACCCGAGACCGTGAGCGAGATACCGGCGCCGGGCGGGGCCTGGGTGGCGGTGACCTCCTCGAAGAGGGACACGGCCTGGAAGATCGTCGCCAGCGGGTGGTAGCCGTCGGCACCGACGGGTCCCACGCGCAGCGTGAGGTTGACCTTTCCGGGCGCGCGCACCCGGACCGACGGCGGCGGAGCCGCGCTGAGGCGCGCGCTCACTCGGCCCCCTCCTCGTTGTCGGGAAGCTGTTCCGCGATGCGCGCGAACTGCTCGACCACAAGCGTCTCGCCCCGCGCGCTCGGGTCCACGCCGGCGGCGCGGAGCGCCGTCTCGGCGGCGGCGCCCGAGCCGAACAGGGTGGACAGCGCGGCCCGCAGGGTCTTGCGGCGCTGCGCGAACGCGGCGTCCACGACGGCGAAGACCCGCTCGCGCGACGCGGTGGTCGACGGCGGCTCCCGGCGCTCCAGGTGGACGAGCGCCGAGTCGACGTTCGGCGCGGGCCAGAAGACGTTGCGCCCGATGGTCCCCGCCCGGCGGGCCGACGCGTACCAGGCAGCCTTCACCGACGGGATGCCGTAGATCTTGGAGCCCGGCACGGCGGCGATCCGGTCGGCCACCTCGGCCTGGACCATGACGAGCACCCGCTCCAGCGAGTCGAACCGCTGCAGCATGGTGAGCAGCACGGGAACTGCCACGTTGTACGGGAGGTTCGCCACGAGCGCCGTCGGCGGGTCGCCGGGCAGGGTGGTGACGTCCATTGCGTCGGAGAGCACCACCTCGAAGTCGGCGTCCGGGAACCGCGCCTTCACCGTGCCGGCGATCTGGCCCGCGAGGACCGGGTCGATCTCGATGGCCACGACGGAGGCGCCGGCCTCCACCAGGCCCAGGGTCAGCGACCCCAGTCCCGGGCCGACCTCGACCACCCGTTCGCCCGGCCTCAGGTCCGCGATGCGCACGATCTTGCGGACCGTGCCGCCGTCGTGCAGGAAGTTCTGGCCCAGGGTCTTGGTGGGCCGAACGCCCAAGCGCCCTGCCAGGTCGCGGATCTCCGCGGGACCGAGCAGGGCGCCTGAGGTTTCGTTCATGCAGGGGAGCCTAACGGGATCAGTACCAACCCACCGACTCCGAGTGGCCCCACGCGCCGCACGGCGTGCCGTAGCGGTCAGCGATGTAGCCCAGACCCCACTCGATCTGGGTGGCCGGGTTGGTGGCCCAGTCCGAGCCCGCAGTGCCCATCTTGGAGCCCGGCAGCGCCTGCGGGATGCCGTAGGCACCCGACGGGTTGGAAGCCTGGTAGTTCCAGCCCGACTCGCGCTCCCAGAGGAGGTCGAGGCAGGTCCACTCCTCGCCGGTCCAGCCGCGGGCGGCGGCCATCTGCTGGCCGATCTCCTTGACCGAGCCCGACGGCGCGGGAGCGCTGGACTCGACGGAGGTCTCCTCGACGGGCTCCTCCACCACGACGGGGCGCTTCTTGGTGCCCTCGACGATGACCCGGTCGACCGGCTTCTTCGTCACCTTCTCGTAGAGCTCCTTGCGGTGCACGACCTCGCCGTCGATCGTGCGGAGCACGACGACGCGGGTGCGGACACCCTGCTTGCCCTCGGTCCGGACCAGGTCGCCCTCGTCCGCGTAGCGGTCGTCGTCCTGGACGGTCTTCGTGTCGAAGTCCAGGTCGAACCTCTGCGTGATCTTCTCGGTCCGGACGCGCTGCACGTGGATGGCGACGTCCGCGCCGGCTTTCTCGGCCGACCGGGCATCCTTGGCGTCGATCGCCTTCTCGTGCGCCAGGGAGGCGACCGGGGCGACGCTCACGAGGTCGTCCTTGTCGAGCTCGACCTTGAGGCCGCCGAGCACGCTGTCGACGCTCTCGGAGTGGTCCTCGACCACGCGGGTCTTGCCGTCCGCCACGACGGCGACAGGTCCGTCGTCGTTCAGTCGGAGCGGGAGGGACGCACGGTCGCCCGAGCGGGATGCCACCAGTGCGACGTCGCCGCCGCGCTCGGCGAGGGTGGTCAGGGCCTCGCCCGCGTCGGTGACGGTGACCCAGACGTCGCGCTCGCCCTTGCCGTCGGTCATGGTGACCTCGCGGGCGTAGCGGACGACGATCTCGTCGCCGTCGGAAAGCTTGGCGTCGGCCCCGGGGGCCACGAGGTCGCGCTCGCCCAGACGGACGCCCTGCGACTCGAGCATGCCCGCGACGGAGCCGGAGTAGGTGGTGATGGTCTTCGACGTGCCGTCGACGTCGAGGGTGACGGTCTTCTGTGCCTGCGCGAAGGCGACCGATCCGGACGCGACGATCGCGACGGCCGCGAGGCCTGCCACGAGCGGCCAGCGACGGCGACGCTTCGAGAGGGCTGCCTGAGGTGCTACTGCCTCGGACGGTGAGTCGATGCTGGGGATGGAGCCAGAACTCTGCTGCTCAAAACGGGGGTTCACTCGTGTCCAGTCGTCGGACGTCCCGGGCACGGGCGGCGAGACGGGCATCCCGTTTGGGGCGGGAGTCCCTACCACGATTCGGCCGAATAGGGCCTGGCGACTCTTGCGAGCCGTTGCGGTCTCGACCGGCCGATCCGGCGGTCTCACACTGCCCGCGAGGTTCCGCGCGCAGTGCCGTCCTGCCTCCGCCGGAGTGCTGTGGCCTACACCACGTCGCACCCCCGCGCCAGCGAGGACAACCGAACGTAACTGATTTGTTATCGCTCGGCCAACTATCTCGGTGGGTTGCAACCTGTGTTCTCGGTCACTCGTCCAGGACAAGCGTCCAAGTTCTGCGCGAGGCTCCGGTCGTGTCGGACGCCCAGATCACTCCGGTGACCTGGGCGTCCGACACGACCCGGGGGTGGGGTCAGTACAGGCCGAGCGATGCGGCGCATGCGGGCCACTGGCCCCAGCCGGACTGCTGCTGGAGCGCTTGGGCGCGCATCGTCTGCTCAGCGGCCGAGGCATCCGATGGGAGGCCGGAGCCGCCCATCGCCTCCCAGGTGGGGAGCGTGAACTGGTAGAGCCCGTAGTAGCCGTTGCCGGTGTTGGTGGTGGGGTTACCGCCCGACTCGCACTTCGCGAGGGCGGCCCAGACGTCGCCCGTGACGGCCGCCCCGTCGTCGGGCTCCGGTTCGGGCTCCACCGCCTCCAGCGACGCGGGTTCCACCGCCTCCTGCGGCGCGGGGGCCGGCTCGGGTTCCGGCTCGGGGCGCGCCTTGGTGCCGTACATGACCACCTGGTCGACCGGCTTGCGCTGCACCGTCGAGGACAGCTTGTCCCTGTCCACGACCTTGCCGTCGACCCTGGTGACGTCCCACGACGTGACACGCTTGCCCACCACGCCCTCGGTCGCCAGGTACGGGTCGAGATCCTCGAACCGGTCCGGGTCCTGCGCCGTGACCTTGTCGAACGGGAGCCGGGTCACGGTCCGCTCGACCGAGGTCTCGACCTTCTTCACGACGACGGTCAGCGTCGGCGCGCCCGGGACGACTGTCGGCGGGCCTGCCGGCTGCCCGCGCTCGATGGTGACCCTGTCGTCCGCGTCGACCGTGACGTCGTTGTCGGCGAGCAGGTCGTCGAGCGCCGCTGCGCCGTCGGACACGCGCTGCGTCTTTCCGCCGACCACCAGGTTCACGGGGCTGTCTGCGTCGAGCCGCATCGGGAGCGTGATGCGGCCGCCGGAGCGGGTCGGGACCAGGGCCACGTCGCCGGCCCGCCCGGAGAGCGTGGCAAGCGCCTGGTCGGCGTCGAGCGCGGTGACCCAGGTGGTCCGACGCACGCCGTCGACCTGGAGGGTGACGTGGTGGCCGTAGCGGACCACGACCATGCCACCGTCCCGGAGGGGGCCGTAGGCGCTGGGCGTCACGACGTCCCGGTTCGTGACCTCGACGCCCTCGTCGACGAGGAGGTCGGCGATGTCGCCCTGGTAGGTCTCGACGGTCGTGACCTTGCCGTCCACGTCGAGCGTGATGCTCTTGTGGGCCGAGGCGTATGCCGTGATGCCACCGGCACCGACCACGGCGACGGCCGCGGCCCCCGCGAGGAGGGCTGCCCCGCGGTGACGCCGGGGCGGCGGGGCGGACTCCCCAGGCGGCGGAGATGGAGGTGGCACGGCCGCCGTGACGGCCGTCGGGGCGACTGCCGCTGCGGGCGGTGCGCCGGATGGAGGGCCGGCCTGGGGGCCGGCTGCGGCTGTCACTGCCGCGGGGAAGGCCTCGTCCGCCGACGGCGGTGGGCCGGAAAGCTCGGTGATGCCGACGCTGGCGTCGGCCTCAGGGTTGATGGGCTGATCACTGAGGATGCCCTGAGCCGGGTGGGGAGATGTCACGCGGATCCAGTCCTGGCGCCTTCCGGGCACGGGGGCCGAGGCGACACGAGTCTCACGTGCCTCCCGCGCTGGGCGCGGGCCCGGCCGGCCGATCCGGCTTCTCCGCGACCGTAACCCTGCTGTTATCAAATGCAAGCCTATTCGCCAATATGACTCGCAAAAGGCCGGGAAAACAGGTCAATTTCCCAAATGTCCAGGGCGAAAAATGGGCGACTCAGGGCTTGGAGTCGGGCTTGGCGTCGGGCTTGGCGTCTGGCTTGGCCTTCGAGCTGGAGTCCGGCGTCGGCTCAGGCTTGGCCTTCGAGCTGGAGTCCGGCGTCGGCTCAGGCTTGGCCTTCGAGCTGGAATCCGGCGTCGGCTCAGGCTTCGGCTTGGGCTTGGGTTCCGGGCGGGCCTTGGTGCCGTACATGATCACCTCGTCGACGGGCCGCTGCGAGACCCAGGTGGACAGCTTCTCCCTGTCCACGACCTTGCCGTCGATGGTGATGATGTCCCACGACGTGACGCGCTCGCCCACCACGCCCTTGGTCGCCAGGTAGGGGCCGAGGTCCTCGTAGTGGTTCGGGTCCGAGGCCGTCACCGTGTCGAACGGCAGCTCGGAGACCGTCTCCTCGATGGAGGTCTGGACCGCCTGGACGACGACGGCCAGTGTGGGCGCGCCCGGCCCGTCCGGCCGCTGTCGCTCGACGGTGATCCGGTCGTCGGCGTCGATCTTGACCTTGTTCGCGGCGAGCAGGGCGTCGAGTGGCACGGCGCCGTCGGCCACCCGGCGCGCCTCCCCGCCGACCACGAGGCGCACCGGACCGTCGAGGTCGAGGGGCATCGGGAGCCTCGCGATCGCGCCGGAGCGCCACGGGAGGAGCACCACGTCGTCGCTCTGCTTCGAGAGCCGGGCGAGCGCGCGGTCGGCGTCGAGCGTGGTGACCCAGGCGGTCCGCCGTTCGCCGTCGGCCCGCAGGGTGACCCGATGGCCGTAGCGGACGACGACGGTGCCGCCCTCGCTCAGCGCGCCGTCGACGCCGGGTGTCACGGCGTCCCGGCCGGTGACCTCGATGCCCTCGTCAGTCAGGAGGTCGGCGACATCGCCCTGGAAGGTCTCGACGGTGGTGACCTTGCCGCCCACGTCGAGCGTGACGGTCTTGTGGGCGGCGGCGTAGGCCGCGACGCCGCCGGCTCCGGCCAGCACGATCGCCGCGACACTCACGAGAAGACCCGTCCGGCGGCGCCTGGGCGGCACGGGTGGCGGAGGCGGAGGTGGCGGCGGTGGAGCCGTCATGGCGTCGGCGTCGCCGGCCGACACGACGGGCATCGGTCCGGACGGATGGCCGGGCGGAAGGCTGGCCATCACCTCCGCGTTGGAGGCGGCGAACATCGCGGCGGGAAAGACCTCTTCCGCCAGAGGCGGCGGGCCGAAAGGCTCGGTGATGCCGACGTCGCCGTCGACCTCAGGGTTGATGAGTGAATCACTGGGGCTGCCCTGAGCCGGATGCGGAGATGTCACGCGAGTCCAGTCCTCGAGCGGTCCGGGCACGGGGCCGGTGCGACGCGACTCGCACGCGCCGCCCGCGCTGGGACGCGGGCCGGGCCGACCGATCCGGCGGTCTCAGCGACCGTAACTCTGCCTTTGTCAATTGCAAGCCAGATTCGGCAATAACGCCCCTGACGGGTCCAGAACATTCGGCAATATCCCAAATGTCTGAGGGTGAAGACGAGGCTTAGTACCAGCCGATCTCGACCGAGTGCGCCCAGGCGCCGCACGGCGTCCCATACCGCCCGGAGATATAGCCGAGGCCCCACTCGATCTGGGTCGCGGGGTTCGTCAGCCAGTCGCTGCCGACGGTGGCCATCTTGGAGCCCGGGTTCGCCTGCGCGATGCCGTAGGCGCTGCTGGAGGGGTTGTCGGCGTTCCAGCGCCAGCCGCTCTCCTTCTGCCAGAGCTGGTCCAGGCAGGAGAACTCGTCGGCGCCCCAGCCGCGCTCGGCCGCCATCGCCTGGCCCAGCGCCCGGGCGGAGCCCGGGTCGACGGGCGCCGTGGCCACGTCCATGGTCCCGACCACCACCACCTCGTTCACGGGCTCCCGGGTGACCTTCCGCTCCACCACGGTGCGCTCGACGACGGCGCCACCCACGGTCTTCACCGCGTACTTCACCGTGGCCTCGCCGGGTACCCCCGCCGTGCGGATCGACTCGTACCCCTCGGGCAGGCTCGAGTCCTCGACCTTCTCGCTCTCGAACGGCACCACCTCGGTCACCGTGCGCGACGACGACGCGTCGCGGCTGACCATGATGATCATCCCGTCGACGGCGGCGGCGTCGAGCGGCACGGAGGTGACGTCGCCGTCGGCCAGCGCGATGCCCGCCTCCTTGAAGAGGCCGCGCACCGTCGACTGGGTGGTGTTGAACTCGAGCACCGAGCCGTCCACGGCGATGTTCACCTTCTTGACCGTGGAGAAGCGGACCGGGTCGCGGTCCAGCCGCTCGGTGCGGGAGGCCGTGGCGAGCGCGCCGTCGCCGCGCGGGCCGAGGGCCGCGAGGAGCTCGCCGACCGTCCCGGCGGTGGTGCGGAGCGTGATGCTCTGGCCGTCGAGCTCGACGGTGATCTCGCGGCTGGTGCGGACCACCACCGTGCCGCCGGCGCCGACGTCGGAGCTCGCGGCGGGCTGCACGATGTCGTCGCGGCCCACCTCGATGTGCTGCGACGCGAGCGCGTCACCGACCGTGTCGCCGTAGACGCCGACCGTGCGGACGTCACCGTTGTAGTCGATGGTCATGGTGGTCGCGTTGGCGACGTACATGCCGGACACGCCGACGAGCGCGCCGACGACGGCACCACGGACCACCCACCGGGCCGGTCTGCTCGCGAGCCACGGCCGTGCGTACCTCACCACGAGCACCAGACCGTAACGGAACAGACTGCACAGGAAAAGACATCAGGGCATGAAATGAAATGCCGTATTTCTCGCATCAAGGCGCCGTTCTCACCAATTGCCGTAGACGCGCTCCGAGTTCGCGGTGATGTCGGTGCACAACGCCGCGAGGTCCTCGTCGAGGTGAGCCGCCATGGCGCGGACGGTATGGGCGGCCGCGAACGGGGCGTTCGGCTGTCCCCGGAAGGGGTGCGGCGTCAGGTACGGGGCGTCGGTCTCCAGCAGGATCAGCTCACGCGGCGCGACGGACAGGGCCTCGCGCAGGTGGTGGTTGGCCTTGAACGTCACGGGCCCGGCGAACGACAGGTACCAGCCGTTCTCCGCGCAGACGCGAGCCATCTCGGCGTCGCCGCTGTAGCAGTGGAAGACCGTGCGCTCGGGGGCGCCGTCGGCCAGCAGGACCTCGATCACCGGGGCGTGCGCGTCCCGGTCATGGATCTGCAGGGCCAGGCCCAGCTCCTTGGCCAGCGCGATGTGCGCGCGAAAGCTGCTCCGCTGGGCCTGCTCGCCGCGCGGGCCCGTGCGGAACAGGTCCATGCCGGTCTCGCCGATCGCGCGGATGCGGTCGTTGCCCTTCGCCAGGTCCGCGATCTCGGCGATCGCGTCGTCGAGGCCCACCGCGTGGCGCTCCTCGGGCTCGGGCGCGAGCCCGTCCGGCCCCACCTCGAGGACGCCGGCATGCAGCACGGCCTCGTTCGGGTGGATCGCAAGGGCCCCGACAACCCGAGCCCGTTCTTGTTGTGGGCGCGACAGTTGCGATGTCCCGCCCGTTTGAGGCGCAACGGTCGCGCCCACAAGCTCGGCGGTCCAGCGGGCCGAGGGGAGGTCGCAGCCGACCTGGACAATGCGGTCCACGCCCGCCAGCGCCGCGCGGGCCAGGTGGTCGGCGACAGAGGGCGGCCAGGACTGCCCGCCCGGGCCGCCCGGCGCGGCCGGCTCGCCGTCCGGCGCCGCGGCCGGCAGCACCGCCGCTATGTGGTCGAGATGGGTGTGGTTGTCCACGACCGGGACGGGCAGCGGCTCCGGGTCGGCCGGAAATCCGCGCTCGCGTGTGCGCTTCGCCATCGTCGGGTCGCTCGGTCGCTCAGACCGCCTGGTCCTCGAGGCGCGGGAACAACGCGGCGCCCTTCGTCACCGTGGTGCCCGCGGGCAGGGCACCGAACGTCGCGGCGCCGTCGAGCGGCTGCGCGTCGAGCGCGCCGAGGGACACCTCCGCGCCGAGCAGCTCCCACAGCCCGGCCGCAGCCTTGGGCGTGATCGGGTTGAGCAGCACCGCGAGCGACCGCAGCGCCTCCGTGGCCGTGACGAGCGACGTGGCGAGGCGGCCGCCGTCGACCCCCGTGCCGGACTCGTCGGTCTCGCCGGGCTCCTTCGCGAGCTTCCACGGCTGCGTGTCGGCGAGGTAGCCGTTCGTGGCGTCGACGAGCGTCCACACCGCCGCGACGGCGTCGTGGATGGCCAGCCGGTCGATCGCCGCCTCGGCGTCGGCCACCGCCTTGGCCGCGACCTGCGCGAGGGCGGTCTCGGCGTCGGTGAGCGCGCCCGGCGTCGGCAGCGAGCCGCCGAAGTACTTGCCGATCATCGCCGCGGTCCGGGACGCGAGGTTCCCGAACCCGTTGGCGAGCTCGCCGTTGTACCGGGCGGTCATGTCCTCCCAGGAGAACGAGCCGTCGCCGCCGAACGCGATGGTCCGCATGAAGTAGTACCGGAACGCGTCCGACCCGAAGGTGTCGATGATGTCCGACGGCGCGATGCCCGTGAGCTTGGACTTGCTCATCTTCTCGCCGCCCACCAGGAGCCAGCCGTGCGCGAAGACGGTCTTGGGCAGCGGCAGCCCCGCGGCCATGAGCATCGCGGGCCAGATCACCGCGTGGAACCGCAGGATGTCCTTGCCGACCAGGTGCACGTCGGCCGGCCAGGTCCGCGCGAACTGCTCCTTGCGCTCGGGATCGCTGCTGTCCAGGCCCACGGCCGTGGCGTAGTTGAGCAGCGCGTCGAACCACACGTACAGCACGTGCGACGAGTCCCACGGGATCGGGACGCCCCAGTCGAACGTGGAGCGCGAGATCGACAGGTCCTGCAGGCCCTGCTTCACGAAGCTGGCGACCTCGTTGCGGGCCGACGCCGGCTGCACGAACTCGGGGTGCTCCTCGTACAGCGCGATCAGCCGGTCCGCGTACGCGCTCATCTTGAAGAAGTAATTCTGCTCGGAGAGCATCTCGACGGGCGTGCCGTGGATGGAGCAGAGCTTCAGGCCCTCGTACTCGCCGGTCCCGTCGATGAGGTCGCCCGGGAGCTTGTACTCCTCGCAGCCCACGCAGTACGGCCCCTCGTAGGAGCCCTCGTAGATCTCGCCCTTGTCGTACAGGTCCTGGAGGAACGCCTGCACCGCGGTCTCGTGCCGCTCCTGCGTGGTGCGGATGAAGTCGTCGTTGCGCACATCGAGGGTCTGGAGCACCGGCTTCCACGCCGTCTCCACGAGGCGGTCCGCCCAGTCCTTCGGGGTCACGCCGTTCGCCTCGGCGGTGCGCAGCACCTTTTCGCCGTGCTCGTCGGTCCCGGTGAGGAACCAGACGCTCTCCTGACGCTGGCGGTGCCAGCGCGTCACGACGTCGGCAGCGACCGTCGTGTACGCATGCCCGATATGGGGGGCATCGTTCACGTAGTAGATCGGCGTCGTGAGGTAGAAGGTCTTCTCGGCTTCCGGCATGACGCCAATGGTAGTTGCGTAGCGGCGGAGGGCCACGCGCCTTCCACAGGGGTGCCCGACGGCGGTCGCCTCGCGGGGCGGCCGGTCCGGTCAGCGGACGACGGCGGGGTCGATCTCGTCGGCCCAGCCGAGGAAACGGTCGATGATCGAAAGGCGCTGGACGGTGCCGATGCCGTATTGCGCGAAGACGTCACCAGGCAGTCTCGCAACCTGGCGAAACCTTCCCGCGAGCATCTCCCGGTCCAACGGCGTGGCCTCGATTCGGTCCCCCATCGCGAGGATGTCCGCCCGATCAAAGCGGCCGGATTCGAGGACTGTGTCGATGTCTATATAGTCGCGCACCTCGCCTCGTGACCAGAGCGCACCCATCTTGTTCGCCACCGCGTCGCGCGGGTCGAGCACGGGACCGATCTCGAGCATCCTTGGCGGGAACTCTCGGTAGTCCCAACCGAGCTGGATATCGCTCTCGGTCCCGGTCGCTTCATCGAGCACGTGCAGGTCAGCGAATGTCGGGCCGATTCGGTTGTCGTGCACCTCAAAACCCTGGTTCCAGAACGCACGCCGAATCTTGTCGACCGCCAGGGCGAACTGCTCAGGACTTCCGCGGTCGGTAAACAGGTCGACGTCCATCGAAGGCCTGTCACCCATGCCGTTTGCGGAGATGGCATAGCCGCCCGCGAGCGCGAACCCGTACTTCTCCACCGCCTCGAGCCCGATCCGGGTGAGACGGTCATGGAACGGACGCATCAGGCCGTTCTCGCCGTTCTCGCGGCGAGTACGGGAAACTTGGCCTCCCAGACAGCCCGGCAGCGAGCAGGCAAGTTCAACTCGGGCCAGAGCCGAATCAGAGTGCGCCTTTCGAGCAATGCCTCGTGGTCGCGGGCGTTGCCCTCCCGGACCACTGCGCTGTACAGGTGCCAGACCATGTCCTCGTCGGACAGGTCGTACACCGGGTCCGGCGCGGTACTGATCGGCGGACCGACCCGGACGACCCCCTTCCGCGGCCCCCGCAGGTCGTCCAGGGAGTCGGGGGTGTCGTACGGAATGTGGTCGGCGTAGACGTAGCCGCGCGGCACCGTCCGGTGTGCGCCGGGTTCTGCGGACATCCTGTTCACCCCTTCCAGGCTCGGGTCGACGATGGTTCGAGCCTACGACGAGGCCCTTCCTCGCGGGCCAGGATATCCACACCCCTAGTCGTCTGCGACTGTTCTGGTGCGATCGCAGTGGCAGAGTAGAAGCATGAGCCTCACCGAGTCCGAGCCCGTGCGGCGGGCCCTCGTCGTCGTCGACGTGCAGCCCACGTTCTGCGAGGGCGGCGAGCTCGCCACCGAGGGCGCGAACGAGATAGCGCACCGCGTGGCCGCCTACGCCGCCGCCCACCGCGACCGGTACGTCACGGTGGTGACCACGCAGGACTGGCACATCGACCCGGGCGAGCACTTCAGCGACCACCCGGACTTCGTCGACTCGTGGCCGCCGCACGGCATCGCGGGCTCCCCCAACGCCGAGCTGCACCCGGCGCTGGCCGGCCTCGACCCCGACGTCCGGCTGAAGAAGGGCCAGTACTCGCACGGCTACTCCGGGTTCGACGGCGCGGACGAGCACGGCCGGAGCCTCGCGACGGTCCTGTCGGAGGCCGAGGCGACCGAGGTCGACGTCGTGGGCCTCGTGGAGTCGCACTGCGTGAAGCACACAGCGCTCGACGCGCGCCGCGCGGGCTTGGCGGCCCGGGTGCTCACCGACCTGACGATCCCCGTGTCGGCGGAGCAGGGCGAGCTCGCGCGCAAGGAGCTGGCGGCGGCGGGCGTGGAGCTCCGCGACTCCTCGGCTCTCTGATCGCCGCTGGTCGAGCTTGTCGAGACCCGGGTCTCGACAAGCTCGACCAGCGAAAGCAAGCTCGACCAGCGAAGTTGTCAGATCCAGCTCGGGAGAAGCATCAGCCGCTGCCAGTACTCGTACGGCACGGGCATCGCCGTCCAGATCGGGTAGTAGAGCACGCTCACGCCCACGATCAGCAGCACCAGCACGGCGGCCAGCCAGCTCACGATGCGCCGGTCCGCGCTCCTGCGCGGCGTCCGTTCGAGCCCGATCGCCAGCAGGTACACGAGCGTCAGGATCACGAACGGCGTGAACACTATCGAGTAGAACGTGAAGATGGTGCGGTCCGCCAGGGGCCACGAGTACAGGAACCAGGGCAGCCAGCCGGCGGCGATGCCCGCGAGGGCGGCGGTGCCGCGCCAGTCGCGGTACCGGACCACGAGCACCAGCACCACGGGGATCGCAAGGGCACCCAGCCACCACAGGAGCGGGTTGCCGAGCGAGGTCACGGCACTGGCGCAGTCGCCGACGGCGTCCGCCGGGCAGGGCCCCTGGCCCGGGGTGTACTTCTCCCAGAAGAACGACGTCGGACGCCACTGCACGATCCAGCCCAGCGGGTGCGACGCGTAGTTGTGCTCCGAGTCCAGGCCCGTGTGGAAGTCCCACATCATGCGGTGGTACTCCCACAGCGACCGCCCGGCCTCCCAGGCACCCTGCGCCCAGCCCCAGTCGGGCCACCACCCCGGCGGCGCGACGTCGTTCACCACCGCCCAGTCCCGCAGGTACGACTTCGGGTGCGCGAACCAGGCGGACCACGACGCGATGTACACCGCAACCACGGTGGGCAGCATGATCAGGGCGGCGGGGACGACGTCGACCACGAGCGCGTCCTCCCACCAGCGCTCGACGCCGGCGGCGCGCCGCGCCGTCATGTCCCACACGACGGTGAGGAGGAAGAACGCCACGACGAAGTACAGGCCCGACCACTTGACGCCGCACGCGAGGCCCAACGACACCGCCGCCGCCAACCGCCAGCCGCGGAAGCCGAGCCGCGGCCCGTACTTGCCGATCGCCCCGCCCGCCTCGACGATCTGCGCCACCCGGTCCGCGAGCCGCCGTCTGGCCCACTCGCGGTCCAGCACCAGGCAGCCGAACGCGACGAGCACCCAGAACATGAGGAACTGGTCGAGCAGGCCGGTGCGGGAGTGCACTATCGCTTCGCCGTCGACCGCGAGCAGCAGGCCCGCGACCAGGCCCAGCAGCGTGGACGAGAACAGGCGCCGGGCGATCCGCACGATCAGGAGCACGGCCAGGATGCCGATCACGGCGCTGGCGATGCGCCAGTGCATCGGGTTCTCGGCCCCGCCCATGAGGCGCATGCCGATGGCGATCATCCACTTGCCGACGGGCGGGTGGACGACGTACTCGGCCTCGTCGGTGTTGTACGAGCTGACGTCGCCGGCCTCGAACGCGGGGTTGGGCTTGTCGGGCCACGCGGCCTCGAAGCCGAGGCTGGCCAGCGACCAGCCCTCCTTGACGTAGTACGTCTCGTCGAAGACCAGCTTGCCCGGGCGGCCCAGCGCCCACAGCCGCGCGCCCGCGGCGATCGCCGTCACGACGAGCGCGCCGAACACGCCCCAGAACCGGTCCGCCGCGGTCCGGCCGAGGGCGAGGCGGCGCTCACCCAGCAGGTCGCGCAGGAGGCGGTCGCGCAACGGAAGCTCGGGTCGCGGCGGCTGCCCGACGACGGGAAAAGAGCCGGTACGCGTCATCTGGCCGCCCACTGCCTCGCGGCGCATGTGGGCGCCATATGTTCCGGGCAGAGCCGCCTGCGCTCCGGCGAGATGCGCTCCTGTGGCGTCAGGCTGCTGGGACACCGGGCCAGCATAGAGCGTGGGACAGTGTGGTTCATGACCGACCCGTCCCCGACCCCCGGGCCCGCGCCCGAGGCCGGCTCCCTCGTCCTGGCCGCCACCCCGATCGGCAACACCGAGGATGCCTCGCCCCGGCTGATCCGCCTGCTGGCCGACGCCGACGTCGTGGCCGCCGAGGACACCCGCCGCCTGCACGGGCTCGCCGGCCGGCTCGGCGTCGAGGTGCGCGGCAGGGTGACCAGCTACCACGAGCACAACGAGACGGCCCGCGCGGACGAGCTGCTCGACGTCGTCGCCGGGGGCGGCACGGTGGTGGTCGTGACCGACGCCGGCATGCCGTCCGTCTCCGATCCCGGGTACCGCATAGTGGAGCGCGCCATCGAACGTGAGCTGCGGATCACCGTCGCGCCCGGGCCGAGCGCCGTGCTGACCGCGCTGGCACTGTCCGGCCTGCCGACCGACCGGTTCACGTTCGAGGGCTTCCTGCCGCGCAAGGCCGGCGACCGCGCCCGGACGCTCGGCGCGCTCGCCGCCGAGCCGCGCACCATGGTGTTCTTCGAGGCGCCGCACCGGATCGCGGAGACGCTGGGCGCCATGGCCGACGCGTTCGGGGCGACCCGATCGGCCGCCGTCGCGAGAGAGCTCACCAAGACCTACGAGGAGGTGCTGCGCGGATCCCTCGCCGACCTCGCGGAGCGGGCCGCGGCCGAGCAGCTCCGCGGCGAGATCTGCGTGGTCGTGAGCGGGGCGCCGGCCGCGCAGGCCAGCGTGGAGGACATCGTGGGCGAGGTCCTCGACCGGGTGGCCCAGGGCGAGCGGCTCAAGGCGGCGGTAGCCGAGGTGGCGGACGCCGCGGGCGTCCCCAAGCGCGACCTCTACGCGGCGGCCCTGGCCTCCCGCCCCCCGAAGTAGCCCGTTGAGTGCTGGCTATTTGTTGAGATCGGGCCTTCTTTTCAACAAATAGCCAGCACTCAACGAAGGGTTACCAGTCGATCTGGGGGGTTGGGTGGTAGGGGGCGCCTTCGCGGCGCCAGGTAGCCGCCTCGACCGCCACCCGGCTCCGGAACGACTCCCAGTCCTTGGCTCCCTGCGGCGACCAGGCGATCTCCGCGACCGCGGCGAGCCGGGGCAGCAGCATCGAGAACAGGTCGTCGCGGTTCTGCAGCGTCTCGGTCCACACCGCCGCGGACACGCCCTCGATGGCGGACTCGGGCAGGCCGTCGATGACGGTCGCCGGGTCCCAGTCGTAGGAGTCCCGCAGCTCGACGAAGCCCGCCCAGTCCAGGCCCAGCGGATGCTCGTGCGTGTACTTCATGTCGAGATAGGCCCGGTCGGCCGGCGACATCACGAACTTCGCGCCCGCCCGCGCGGCGCGCACCAGCGGCGCCGGGTCCGGCCGGGTGTCCCAGTACTGCAGCACGGTGCCGGGCCGGACCAGGACCGGCGCTTCGCCGTCCGCCGTCGTACCGCCCACCGCCCCCTCGCCCGCCAGCGCCGCCACGGCGGACTGGTCGCCGTGCGCGGAGCCCGCCGCCTCCTGCCACGCGACGGGCGTCTTGCCCGCCGCCGCGATGATCTCCTGGCACAGCACGACGAACCGGCCGAACTCGTCGGCCCCCATGGTCAGCACCTCGTCGCCGCCGAAGTGCACCCACGGCCCGAGCGTCATCCGCGCGACGTCGGTGAACACGTCGCGGAGGAACGGCTCGGTGGCCGGCACGTCGAAGTGCAGCTTCGAGAAGCCGACCTCGACGCCGTCGTAGGAGTCCGTGGCCTCGCCCGAGGGCGTGAGCTCGCCGTAGGCGTGAGTCGCCGCGTTGACGTGCCCGGGGACGTCGATCTCGGGGACGATGACGATCTCCCGCTCGGCCGCGTACTCCTGCAGCTCCAGAAACTCCGCGGTGCTGAGGAACCCGCCGGTCGCGCCGGACACCGCGCCCTGCGACGACAGCTTCGTCAGCGCGGGGCGGGACGGGACGTCCAGGCGCCAGCCCTGGTCGTCGGACAGGTGCAGGTGCAGGCGGTTCATCTTGTAGGAGCCCACGAGGTCCACGACGGCCCGCAGGTCCGCGGGCCCGAACCAGTGCCGCACCACGTCGAGCGACAGCCCGCGCCACGGATACCGCGGCGCATCCCGTACGACGACGGCGCCCACCTCCCGCGGCCCGCCCGTCTCCCCGCGGGACGCGTTGACGAGCTGCCGCAGCGTCCGCACGCCGTGCAGCAGGCCGGCGCGCCCGGGCGCGGCGACGGTCGCGCCGTCGGCGGTCACCGTCAGCGTGTACCGCTCGGGGCTCGCGGAGCCGACGGGCCCCGCGGCGGGATCCGGCGTGAGGACCACGGGCACGCCGCCGCGGGGCACCACGGAGGCTCCCGCGGTGGCGAGCAGCTCGCCCGCGAGCCGCGCGGTCCCGTCGTCGGGCGCGTCGATGCTGACGGTGGTGAGGTCGAGCACGCCCTCGCCCGGCTCCAGCTCGACGGGTGCGGGGATGACGGCGTCGGCGACGATACCCGCGCCGCTGCTCACGGTAATCACGATTGTTAGGGCCCCTTCGCTCCAATGGATGAACCGAAGTTTGGCAGGTTCAGCCGGCGGAGACCAGGCCCAGGAGCGGTTCGGTGGGCATGATGGTCGTCGGATCCGCCGGCACGTCGCTCGGCGCGGACCAGCCGAGAAACGTCTGCGGGGGGAGGTCACCGGCGACGTCGGCCCAGACGCCGTCCGCCGTGGCCTGGCCCACGCCGGGCGCCGCCGCGGTGAAGACCACGGCGACCTGCGGCGGGATCGTCAGGTTCGCACGGTCCACGACGGACGCCGCCGTCGACTGGTGGACCTCCAGCATGACCTGCGGCAGACCGTGCTCCGTGGCGATCTTCGCGAGCCGGTCCACCACCGCCTGGAGCTCCGCGACGGGTACCGTGCCCGTCTCCGCGCCGTTGCCGGCCATCCGGAACTCAGGGTGCACCGACAGCCCCACGCCGGGCTTGGTCAGCAGCGGCTCGAGGTCGTCGAGCTGCGCGGCCAGCGGCTGGTCGCCGGGCGCGATGTCGAGCAGCACGAGCTGCCCGGCCTCGCGGATCGCGTCGACCGCCGGCGTGATCAGCTCCAGCGGCTGCTCGTCGACGTAGTCGCCGTCGTCGCCCGGCGCGCTGGACCGGACGCTCGCGACGAGGGTGACCAGGGGTGCGCCGTCCAACAGGTCGCCGTTGAGCGCCGCGGCGTCCACGGCCTGGGCGGCGGCGGCGGCCGGGTCGGCCACACCGGCCGGCACCGTGTACGACGTCGACACGTACCGGCCCGGGAACAGCCGCAGCGCCCCGTTGGGCAGCGTCTGGCCCGACGTCGCCACCGCCACCTGCCAGCCGAGATCGTCGGCGGTGCCGAAGCCGTCGCCGATCCCGACGACGCCGAGCGGCTTGAGCGTGCGGATGGTCTCGACGGTCTCCGGGCTGGTGGCGATGTTGCCGCCCGGGACCTCGACCGGCACCGCCCCCGCGGCGAGCGCTGTGCCGATCGCCGCCTCTTGGCCGAGCTTCGGGTCCACGGCCACGAGGATCTCCTGCAGCAGCTGCGGGTCGGTGACGTCGGGGATCTCCGCGCGGAGGCTGTCGACGTCGGCCTGGTCGAGGCGGTCAGCCGTGGGCATCTCGACCTTGGCCGCGCTCGGCTTCTTGCGCTCGTCGCGGTCGTCGGCGCCCCGCGCGGAGGCGGCGGCCTCGGCGGCGGCGCTCAGCGCGCCGGGGTCGAAGGGCACGACCTCGGCGTCGCCCGTGGCGGCGCCGGCCTCCGCGGCCGCCTGCTCGTCACCGATGACGACGACGGTGTCCGCGCCGAGCCGGTCGAGCTCTGCGACGATGTTGGCGCCCGAGACGCCACCGTCGGTGAGCAGCACCGGTGCGTTGACGGCGGCCCCGGTTGCGGCTGCGGTCGAGCGGTCGCCCGCGTCGTCGGCCGAGGCGAGCACGGCGACCGGGGAGGCGTGGAAGAACGCCTGGCTCGCCGTGAGCGCGAGCTCGGCGGGGTCCGACGAGTCGAGCACCAGCGTCGGCCCGGACGGTTCACGGACCTGGAAGTTCTCCCCCGTCCTACCGTCGTCGCCCTCGGCCGTCGGCACGGTGCAGCCGGCGAGGACGAGGGCAGTTGCCGCGAGCAGAGCCGCAGCGGACGCAGGACGGTGGTGCGGGACGAATCGGGCGTTCCGGATAACCACGGCCACATTCTCCCCCACGGGGCGACGAAGTGGAAACCCCGAGGTAGTCAGCGCAGGGAGGTCCGGACGATCCCGGCGACCACGTCGGCGAGGTCCGCCGGGATCGGCCTGTCGCCGCTCAGGTACCTCCGCACCGCGGCGTACGGCAGGTCGACGACGACCAGGAGCAGCTCCGTCGTCGTCACCGAGGTCTGCGCCCGGAGTCGGCGGGTCAGGCCGCGGATCGCCGCGTTCCAGCGCGCGCCCTCGGCGGCCTCGGTCTCCCGGGCGGCCTCGGGCCAGTCGGCGGCGTCGAACCGCGAGCGCCCCGCGAGCAGCACGTGCGCGTGCGCCGGCTCGTCCTGGCACCACCGCACGGTGTGGACGGCGAGCGCGACCGCCGCCTCGACCGGGTCGCCGTCGAACAGCGGGTAGGCGTCGCGGTGATAGCTCGCGATCGCGCGGTTCCACAGGGCGGCGAGCAGCGCGGGGCGGTCGGGGAACCGGTAGTAGAGGGAGCCGCTCGGCACGCCGGCCTCGCGGATGACCGCAGCCATCGTGACCTTCGCCAGCCCGTCCGCGCCGAGGATCCGGGCCGCGGCGTCGAGGATCGCCGAGGTGTCGTGGGTCGGGCGGGGCATGCGTTGACGGTACTCCAGCGCCTCGTTAGAGTCCGGTCTCTAGAGAGAACTCTCTACAGTCCATCGAGGAGGAACCCCATGACACTGACCGCCGACGAGGTCTACGCGGCAGCGCCGTTCGTCAGGACGCTCGGCGTCGAGCTCGACCGGATCACGCCGGAGGCCGTCGTCGGACGGCTGCCGTTCGCGCACGATCTGTCGACGGTCGGCGGCGGCCTGCACGGCGGAGCGCTGATGGGACTGGCTGATGGCACCGCTGCCGTCTGCGCCGCCGCCAACGGCGAGCCCGGGGCGCTGCCCGCGACCGTGGACTCCACCACCCACTTCCTGCGTCCGGTCGTGGGCGAGGCCACCGCCACTGCCGCACCGGTCAGGGCGGGCGGCCGGCAGGTGCTCGTCGAGGTCAGGGTGACGGACGAGTCCGGCGCGCTGTGCGTGCACGTGCTCCAGTCGGTGCGCCTGGTCTACCCGGGGGCGTAGCGACATCTGCCCGGGGGCACCGGAGCGCCGGGCCGGGAGGGGTCCCGAAACCCCGAATTCACCCCTGTTCTCCCCGATCGCGGTGGACTAGCGTCATGCCACCAGAACGCATGGAGGGGCTTGTCAGCCAGCAGGGGGAGAACCGACAGGTGCACACCGGGCAGATCATCGGCGCCCGCTACCGGCTCGAGGCGCGCCTCGGGGCGGGCGGCCACGGAGAGGTGTGGCGGGCCGCCGACCTGAGGCTGCACGAGCGGCCGGTGGCGCTGAAGCGCACGCGGTACGACGGCGACGACGGCGGTGCGGACCGCGTCCGCCGCGAGGCCGAGAGCCTGGCGAAGATCACCCACCCGCACGTCGTCGCCGTGCTCGACGTGGTCGACGACGGCGGCGAGGTCTGGGTGGTCATGGAGTACGTGGCCGGCCGGCCGCTCTCCGAGGCCGGCCGGGTCCCGGTCGAGGAGGCCGCCCGCTACGGCGCCCAGCTCGCCGGCGGCCTCGCGGCGGTGCACGCCCACCGGATCCTCCACCGGGACGTCAAGCCCGCGAACGTGCTCGTCACCGACGACGGGTTCGCGAAGCTCGCCGACTTCGGCATCTCCCGCCCGCTGCACAGCGACGAGACGGTCACCGCCACCGGGGCGCTCACCGGGACGCCGGGCTATCTCGCGCCCGAGGTCGCCAAGGGCGGACGGTTCACCGAGGCGGCCGACGTCTGGTCGCTCGGCGCCACGCTGTACTACGTGCTCGAGGGCACGACCCCGTTCGGCGACGACAACGCGCACGCCCTGCTGTGGAAGACCGTGACCGAGGAGGTCCGTCCGCCCACGCGAGCGGGCAGCGTGGCGCCGGTCATGCTGCGCATGCTGGCCAGGAAGCCCGGCGACCGGCCGCGCTTGCACCAGGCACGGCAGGAGCTGGCGGCCCTGGCGGGCGATCCGACGGCGGGGGTCGGGCCGGACCAGACCCGGCGGCCGCGGCGCCCCGGCTGGGTTCTCGTGGCGGCCGGCGTCGCCGTCGTCCTGGTGGCCGCACTCTCGACCGCCGTGTGGTTCTCCCTCGACCGCGAGCGGGCGCGGGGTGACGGGGCGCCCGTCGCGGAAGCCGGCGCGAGCGGCGCCGACGGCGCAGTGGACTCCTCCGACCGGAGCCTGACCGAGAGCACGGGCATCATCGGCGACCCGGCGACCGCCGACCCGTGCGCGCTCCTCGACATGGACGCGCTCGGCACGTTCGGGCTGACGCGGCTCCGCACCGACGACGGCGAGCTCAACCGCTGCGACATCATCGTGACGAGCGACGACGGCGCCGTCACCGAGACCAGCGTCAAGGTTTGGCACAACAAAGAGGAACCCGCCGAGCCGAACCGGCGGGTCGGCAGGATCATCGTGGTGAACGACGAGGACGACATGCCCGGGGAGTGCAGCCGCGAGCTCTTCCTCCCCGGCGGGGACTACAACGTCTCGCTGGACGCGGAGCGGGAGACGGGTGAGGTCGACGACCTCTGCGCACTCGCCGACGCAAGCCTCAACCACGCAACCGCCATGCTCAACGAGGGTCAGCTCCCGCGCCGCACACGAGCTCCCGCGCCGGGCTCGCTCTACACCCAGAGCGCGTGCGACCTGCTCGCCGGCGAGCCGCTCGACCAGCTGCCGGGCATCGACGCGGACCGCCCTGTCGTCGGGTTCGCCGAGTGGGAATGCCTGTGGGAGGCCGACGACGGCAAGGAGCTGCGCGTGCTGTTCCAGCACAGCGACCCGCTCTCGGAGGACGACGGCGAGCGCTTCGTCTTCAGCGGGCGTGAGGTGTTCAACGAGGGCGACTCGTGGTCCGCGAGCTCGTGCCTGGTGGACATCGTGAACCGCGTGGGGGTCAGCGTGGACGGCGACGGCGACGTCGTCGCGGAGCTGGTCCGGTTCCAGCTCGAGGCGGGCGGCGACGAACCCATCGACGAGCTTTGCGACCTGCTCCTGGACGTCGCCGAGCCGGTGGCCGCGCGGCTTCCTGCGGTGTCCTGACAGGCCGGCCGGACGGCGTCGGGAGGGTCCCCGGGAGGTCGTGCCAGGCTCGTGACGGGAGCAATTGGAGGTCGCCATGACAGACATCCCGCAGATGGAGGGCACGGAACCGCTCTCCCCCCACCACGCGAGCCTGGCGTTCGGCGTGCCGACGTCGGAGCCGGGCACGATCTACGCCCTGTCCGTGTCCGGCGGGATCCGGCTCGGTGCCCGCGAGGACCGCACAGTGGTGTTCGGGCGGAACCGTCCCGAGGTACACGTGTGCGTCGGGGAGGACGACCTGCGGATCAGCCGTGAGCAGGGCTCCGTGACGTTCCGCGACGGCCATTGGTGGCTCGCCAACACCGGGCACCGGGCGCTCCAGCTCCCCCGCTCGAGGACGCTCTTCCCCGAGGACGACCCCTACCCGGTCGACGCCGGGTACACGCCGGTGTTCGTCAACGGCACGGCACGACGCCGGCACCTGCTGGAGCTGTACGTCGCCGGGGAGGACGGGCGCCTGCCCCGACCCGCGCCCGACGCCTCGACCCTGCGGGACAAGCCGTGGAAGCTCCGCGCCGACGAGCGGCTGGCGCTGATCTCGCTCGCGCAGAGGTACCTGCTGCACGAGGCCTACCCGCAGCCCCGCACGTGGCGGCAGGTCGCCGACGACCTCGGCGCGCTGCAGCCCGGCGAGACCTGGAGCGCCAAGCGCGCGGAGCGCCTCGTGACGGGCGTCCGGGAACGGCTCACGCGCACGGGCGTGCCCGCGCTGACCCGCGAGGAGATCGGGGAGCCGGTCGGCAACATGCTCAACCACAACCTGATCACGGAGCTGCTGCAGACCCGCACCCTGGTCCCCCCGGACGTCCTCCTCCTGGAAGACCTCCCCTGAACCCGAGGTGGTTCCGCGAAGTAGAGCGCCTGTCCGGGTCTCCGTGGCGATAGCCAGGGAGAGCCGGACAGGCTG
>NZ_JBHUUX010000067.1:0-30014 GCF_042670845.1 Promicromonospora sp. NPDC057138
CAGAGGTAGAACTCTGGCGAAGTAGAACTCTCGCGAGAGTTCTACTTCGCCAGAGTTCTACCTCGGCGGAACGGGGGTCAGGAGCCGGGCATGCCGCCTACCTTTTCGCCGGCCTTGTAGTCACCGTCGCGGATCTTGGCCCAGAACTCGGGGGTCTGGTTCTCGTCGAGCAGCACCGCGGACGCGCCGGTCGGCGTCCGGTAGCCGATGGTGGCGATCGGCGGGGTGCCGGTCACGCCGTCCTTGCCGTTCGCGGATCGGAACGCGAGGCCCAGCATCGCGAGGTCGACGATGCCCGAGTCGGTGTCGGTCACGACGGCGGCCAGGCCCGCGTCGGCGAGCGCGACCTGCTTGGCCGGGTTCAGGAGGGTGGCCGGGTCGCCGACCTTCTTGCCCACCTGGGCGATGACCTGCTGCTGGCGCTGCGCGCGGCCGATGTCGCCGGTCGGGTCGGAGTACCGCATCCGGGAGAAGGCGATGGCTGTCTTCCCGTCGACCTCGTGGCAGCCGGCCTTCCACTTGAGCTTCGACTTCACGTCGTGCACGTCGTAGTCCAGGCACAGCCGCACGCCGCCGACGGCGTCCACGACGCCCTCGACGCCGCCGAAGCCGACCTCGACGTAGTGGTCCACGGTGAGCCCGCTGAGCGCCTCGACCGTCTTGACCAGCATCGGCGCGCCGCCGTAGGAGTACGCGGCGTTGATCTTGTTGCTACCCGAGCCGTCGGGCATCACCGCCCAGGTGTCACGCGGGATCGAGATGAGCGCCACGGGGCCCGACGTCGGCTTGTGCAGCAGCATGATCGTGTCGGTACGCGCACCCGAGGTGGAGTCGTCGATGCCGCCGCTGCCGCGCGCGTCCGAGCCCGCGAGCAGGTACGTCGTGCCCGGGGTGTTCTCCGCGCCCGACAGGGCCTCGACGTGCTGGACCTTGCCGTTGGCCCAGATGAGCAGCCCGATCGGCCAGGCGAGGACGACGAGGATCACCAGCACGGCGATCACGCCCGCCACACGGCCCTTGCGGATCCGGATGTTGCCGCCACCCCGTCCGCCCGAGGCGACGCCGCGCGCGGGGTAGCCACCGCCCCGGCCACCGCCGCCGGCCGGGGGACGCGGCGCGGTGCGCACCGGCGTCGGGCGGACGGGGCCCGCGCTGGCCCGGACCGGGCGGCCCGGGGGAATCGCCTGCGGCGGCTGCCCGCCGCCCGGCGGCGCCGTCCGCGGCGGGATCGACCGCGGCGGCGCGCCGGACTCGCTGCGCGCCGGCATCCCCGACCTTCGTGGTGGGACGGGCGGGGGATTGTTGCGCTGGCCGGACACCGGTACCTCCCGGGAAGACTGCCTACGGATACGTGGTTCACTACGGGCCCCGTCGGAGCCTTCCGGCCGTCCGATGCGGTGGGCGCCACCGACGCCGGGGACCCCGACGCCGGGCGTCTCCGCGGGCCCGCCCCTCTCGTTGCTCGGCGCCGCGCCCGGCAGGATCCGCGGACGCTCGCCCGTGTCACCCACCGGGATGGCGTCGTCCGCGCCGGGACGCCCGCTCACGCCCTGGGGCGTGAAGCTGGGCGGTATCCGGACGCGCGTCACGTCGTCGTCGGCCTCGTGGGCCGAACGGTTCGACGTCCTGGGATCAGACATGGCTAGCCGCAGACCTTGGTGGTGTCGGCGCCGGTGAAGGCCTCTTCACCGGCTTGCTTGATCTCGGTCGAGGCCGGGTCGGGCTCGGAGGTGCCTTCGGTACCACCCTCGGTCCCGGTCTCCGTGCCGGCTCCTGCCTCCGTCCCGGCCTCCGCGCCGTCGCCCGCGCCGTCCGTAGGAGCGGACGTCGAGGCGTCCGCCGACGGGGCGTTCGGGTCGAAGCCGACGGGCCTGTCGTTCTTGACGTTGTCCCACAGCTGTACGGCCTCGTCCGTCCACACGACGTTAGCCGCGTTGTTCGGGTCGTACTCGTTGGGGACGGTCATGAACGTGATCGTGTCAGGCCGCACGTTCCGCATGGAGTAAGCCAACCCGGCGAGTCCGTCGATGCTGGCCAGCTCGTCGTTCATGGTGAGCGAATCCGTTACCGCATTGAGGAACTTGAGGGTCTTTGCCGGGTTGGTCAGCACCTCCTGGCTCAGCACCTTGCGGGCGAGCGAGGCCATGACCTCCTGCTGCCGCCCGATGCGGCCCAGGTCGGACCCGTCGCCGAGCCCGGTGCCCGTCCGGGCACGGGCGTAGTCGAGGGCCTTCACGCCCTGCAGGGTATGGGTCCCCGGCTCCAGAGACAGGTGGTTCGCCTTCGCGGAGTAGATGGGCTCCTCGACGCAGACCTCGACGCCACCGACGGCGTCGATCATCGAGGAGAACCCGGCGAAGTCGACGACCACGAAGCCGTTCATGAAGACGCCGGTCAGCTTCTCGATCGTCTTGACCGTGCACAGCGCGCCGTCGGCGACGGTGCCGCCGGCCTGCACGCCCTGCGAGAACGCGGCGTTGAACTTGGTGCCGTACAGCTCGGCAGTGGTCGCGCCGTCGTTCGTCGTGCAGCTCGGGACGTCCACCGTCGAGTCGCGGGGGATCGACACCATCTCGACCCGCGACCGGTCGCCCGAGATATGCATGACCATCGTGGTGTCGGACCGCGCGCCCATCTCGCCGCCGCCGGCCAGGCCGCCGTTGTCCCCGTCCCGCGAGTCGCTGCCCATGACCACGATGTTCAGGGGAGTTCCCGCGTTCGGGTCGTCGGGCAGCACCTGCTTGGGCCGGTCCGGCCCGAGCACCTCCATCTTGGCGGTGTCGATGTTCCCCGTCAGCCGGGTCACGGCCGTCGCGGCACCCGCCGCGCCGAGCGACAGCACGGCGACGAGCACCATCCCGACGGTGCGGGACGCGCCGCTTCCCATGGCGTTCAGCGCCCGGGCATGCGACGGCCCCTTGACGGGTTTCGTCGCACCTGGGGCGCTGAAGTCAGGAAATGTCACGGCCACCGATCCTAGATGCTGGGTATTGCACGGCGGCGCACCGCCCGGGGTCGGACCGTAGAGGGTTCGTGGAGAAGCCCGATGACCCTGTGTGGCCAGCCGCTGACCGGCCCGTGACCGGCCAGTTCGGGGCAGTCGCTACCCGCGCGGTCCCTGCGCCTGCTCGCTGCTGAGCAGGCGGGCCAGGCGCGCCTCGTCCTGCTCCAGCACGGCCGCGGTGGCCGCCGACGTGAGGACCACGGAGCCACCGCCCGCCCAGACGCCGAGCAGCTCGCGCAGCACGTCCGCCACGGCCCCGCGCCCGTCCACGAGCACGCGCGCGCCGTCCCCGGGCTCCGGGACCAGGCCCTCGTGCCCGACGGCGCCCGCGGCGCTCACCAGGGCGTCCTGGTCGGGGTCGACCTCGGGCACCCACCCGATCGCGTCGCCGTAGGTCATCACTGCCGACGCGGCGTCGATGGCGCCGGCAGGCAGGTCGCCGTCGTACCGGCGGGCGAGCGCGGGCAGGGAGACGACGACGAGGTCGGCGCCGGTGCCCGCCCAGCGGTCCGGGCCGTCGGTGACGACCACGTCCGGGTGGGGCGCGCCGGCGCCCTGACCCTCGGCGTCGGGCAGCGCCACGGTCGCGCCCGCGCGCCAGGCCGCCAGCGCCCAGACGGCGGTGCGCCAGTGCACGGGCAGGTCGACGACGATCCGGGTGCCCGGGGCGGCGTCGAACTCCTCGACGAGGAGGTTGACGGTCTTGCTCGCCCAGTTGGCGAGGACGGCGCCGGACAGCTCGACGCGCTCGCCGTCGTCGCCGTACCAGGTGAGGCGCGGGCGGCCGCCGTCGGCGGCGAGGCGGGCGAGGAGGGAGGCGACGTCGGGCACGGGGCCGCCGCTGCGGGGCGCGATCTGCATGCGGCCCAGCCTAGGTGGCCGCCCCGAGTCTGATGGCTCCGAGGGCTGCGGCGGGGGCGCTGGCAGGGGCACCACGCGCCTGGCGTGTCGAACCGCCGTGTCGGCCGTCGGTGAAAAAAATGGACCGTGGGTGAGACGTGCGCCACGACCTGCGGAAGGACTGGTGAATTACCCGTGGAACCCGAGGGCGATAGCACATTTCCGCTTGACGACTCCAGGCGACA
Organism: Promicromonospora sp. NPDC057138; assembly: GCF_042670845.1. Lineage (NCBI taxonomy): Bacteria > Bacillati > Actinomycetota > Actinomycetes > Micrococcales > Promicromonosporaceae > Promicromonospora > Promicromonospora sp. NPDC057138. Next base: position 4,090 of record NZ_JBHUUX010000067.1, read on the forward strand.
CGCGTGTAATTCCATGTATGCAGTTTTCGTAGCGCATACGCAACGGGGCCAGGAAGCTGCAGGTCTGGCCAGGCAAGATAGATCGGCGACGTTGATCGGCAGGGTCGGCCGGCAAGGCCCCGGAGCACGGACACGGCATGGAGGGGCACGTCATGTGGAACATTCTGGAATCGGACGTGGAGTTCCCGACTGACGCTGAGAACAAGGCGGCGCCGGTAGCTCCGGTGCTACCGCTTTTCGGCGAGCTGTACCAGCTGACGGAGCCGGACGAGTCGCTGCTCGGCTGGCAGGAGCGCGCCCTGTGCGCGCAGACCGACCCGGAGGCCTTCTTCCCGGAGAAGGGCGGGTCCACACGCGAGGCCAAGAAGGTCTGCTCCGGCTGCGAGGTCCGGGCGGAGTGCCTCGACTACGCGCTGGAGAACGACGAGCGGTTCGGCATCTGGGGCGGCCTCTCGGAGCGCGAGCGGCGCAAGCTGAAGCGCCGCGCGGTCTGAGCCGAAGGCGCAGCGCAGGGTGGGGGCCGAGGAACGAGGCACCCGCCCGAAGCGGAGCCGCAGTCTCAGACGGCAGACGAGCAGAGTCTGAGCCAGCGGCCCGGAGCGGAACGCGGAGTCTGCGTGCCCGACCGGCGTGTCTGCGGCGTGTCGGCGCCGACGCGCCGCATCATGCGAAGCGAGATGAGCGCTCCACGTACCGACAGCCTGTCGGCTCCCAGTCCGGACCGGGGTCACCACGAGGCCACGGTAGGACCCGTCTGGGCCAAGGTCCCGGCCCGGTCCTCCAGCTCTGCGCCCGTGGCGGTGATGGTGACCGCCGTCGTCGTGACCCGAGGCAGCAGCCCCTACCTCGCCGCGACGCTGGCGGCGCTGCGGACGCAGTCCCGCACCCCTGACTCCGTTGTGGTGGTCGACGTCGACACCGCTCCCGCGACGTCGGGCCACCAGGACCTGCAGCTCGGCGGGGCGCGGTACGTGGCCGGTGCGGGCGCCCGCACGTTCGGTGAGGCGATCGAGGTCGCGCTCGCCGCGACCGGCGTCCCGGAGCACGGCTGGCTCTGGTTCCTGCACGACGACTCCGCCCCCGCGCCCGGCGCCCTGGGCGCGCTGACGCGCTCCGTGGAGCACTCGAACGCGGTGGCCGTGGCGGGCTGCAAGCAGCGCCGGTGGGAGACCGGCCCGGACGGCACGCCCCTCGACCCCAGCCTTTCCGACCGGGGGGTGCTCGTCGAGGTGGGGCACACCGTGTCGCCGCTCGGCCGGCGCATGACCGGCATCGACGACACGGAGATCGACCAGGGCCAGCACGACTCGCGCGAGGACGTGCTCGCCGTCGGGCTCGCGGGCGCGCTGGTGCGGGCGTCGGTGTGGCGCCAGGTCGGCGGCACCGACCCGGCCTACGGCCAGCTCGGCGACTCCACCGACTTCTGCCTGCGGGTGCGGCTCGCGGGCCACCGCGTGGTCGTGGTGCCCGACGCCGTCGTGCGGCACGCGCAGGTGGCCCTGCGCGCACCCGGCTCGTCCGGCGCGCGCCGCCGCAGCCAGCTCTACCTGCGGCTGACGTCGGTGGCGCCGTGGATCCTGCCGTTCGCGATGCTCGCGATGGTGGTCTGGGCGCCGTTCGCCGCGGGCTACAGGCTCGCGATGAAGCAGCCCGACCAGGCCCGCGACGAGCTGGTCGCGCCGCTGTGGGCGCTGTTCCGGCTGGGGCTGCTGCTGCGCGCCCGGCGGCGGATCGCGCGCACCTCGACCGTGCCCCGCAGCGTGCTGCGGCCGCTGCTCGGCACCTGGCGCGAGGTGGCCGAGGAGCGGCGCGACAAGCGGCTCGCCCGCGGCGAGGCCCACCGGGTGGACGCCGTGCCGTCCGACCTGGAGCAGGCCGAGCTGCAGGCACTGGCCGTGCGGCGCCGCTCGGCCCTCGCCGTGGTCGTGCTCGCGGCGGTGGGCCTGGCGGCCGCGCTGTTCGGCCCCGCGCTGGGTGCGCTCGCCTCGGGCGGCCGGCTGGTCGGCGGGGCCCTGCTCCCGGCGGGCGGCACGACGGCGACCGCGTGGTCGGCCGCGACGTCCGGCTGGGTGCGGGACGGGCTCGGCGCAGCCGCGCCGGCCGACCCGCTGCTGTTCGTGCTGACGGGCCTGTCGGCCCTGGCGGGCGGCTCGCTGCAGCACGCGGTCGACGCGGTGTTCCTGCTCGCGGTGCCGCTGGCCGCCGTCGGCGCCTGGGCCGCCGCGGGGGCGGTGACGCGCTCGGTGTGGCTGCGCGTGGTCGCGGCGTTCGCCTGGGCCGTCGCGCCGACGTTCCTCGGCGCGCTGGACGGCGGCCTGCTCGGCGCCGTGCTCGCGCACGCGCTGCTGCCCTGGACCGCCGTGGCGCTCGTCCGCGCGGTGCGCGGCCAGGCCGTCGACCGGATCGGGCCCCTGGAGGGCACGAAGGAGGGTGCTGCCGAGGAGGCGCCAGTCGCCGCGCGGCTCCCGCGCACCGGTGCGGGCTCGCTCGGCGCGGCGGGCACCGGCGGGCTGCTGCTCGCCTGCGTGGTCGCCGGTGCGCCGGCCCTGCTGCCGGCCGCGATCCTCGTGCTGGTCGTGACGGCGCTCGCCGCCCCGCGCCGCAGCGTCTACCTGGCGCTCGCGCTCGTGCCCGCCCTCGTGGTCGGCGCCCCGCTGTGGTGGACGGCGCTGCGCGACGGCGACCGCGGGCTCCTGACCGCCGAACCGCTGGCCGGGTCGGGCGTCCCCGCGCCCGGCACCGCCTCGGGCCTGCAGCTGCTGCTCGGCCTGCCGTCCGCCCCCGGTCCCTGGTTCGACGTGCCCGACGGCGGCGGCCCGGCGCTCGTCGCGGCACGCGCCGTCGTCGCTGCGGGACCGTGGGCGGCCGGAGTGCTGGTGCTCGCGCTGGCGCTCGCCGGCCTGCTGGCCGCGCTGCTCGGGATGGGGCGGCGGCAGGCCGGGGACGCGGCGGACCGCGTCGCGACGACGTCCCTGGTGGGCTGGCTGGTCGCGGCCGCGGGCCTCGCCGTGGCGCTGCTCGCCCAGGACGACGGCCGGTGGTCCGGCCCCGGCCTGTCACTGCTGCTGCTCGGCCTCGGCGCCGCCGCGATCGCGGGGGCGGGCGCGCTCGCCGGGCGCGGGTTGCGCAGAGCGGACAACGTCTACGCAGAGCAACACGCTCCTCGGCACGGGACCGCGCTGCGCGGCATCCTCGGCGTGGCGCGCAGCGTCGGGATCGTCGCTCTGGTGGTGGTCGCGCTGCTGCTTCCCGCGGCCCAGGCCGCCGCGTGGCTGATCGGTTCGGGCAGCGTCGCCGGCGCCGGGCGGACCGGGATGCTGCACGTGACGACCGACCCGGCGGTTCCCGCCGTCGGGCAGCAGATGCAGGCGCCGCCGCGGCAGGCCCGCGTGCTCGAGGTCGGGTTCGCGCCAGATGCGGAAGGAGCCCCGGACGGCACCGTCCAGTACGCGCTCCTGCGCGCCGACGGCTCGCAGCTCGCCGACGCCTCGGCGGCCGCGCGGGCGTCGGGCGAGCCCGCGGACGAGGGCGCGGCGGACGACGCGGCGGCCGACGGGGCGGCCGACCCGGCGCGAGACCCGGCCGGCACGCTGGACGCGGCGGTCGCGGCGCTCGTGTCGGGCGCGACCGACGGGGTGCCGGAACAGCTCGCGGACCTGGGGATCGGCGCGGTGCAGGTCCGGTCGGACGACGGCACGGGCGCAGGTCCGGACACCGGCGCGGACACCGGCGCGGACACCGCTGACGGCGCAAGGCTCGGGACCGGGGCCGCCGTGGGCGACCTCGTGGCGACGCTCGACATGGTGCCCGGCATGAGCAGGATGACCGAGGGGCAGGCTGTCTCGGTGTGGCGGGTGGCCGCCACGGGCGAGCCCGCCCCCGGCTGGGCTCGCGTGGAGGAGGGGGGCACCACGCAGGCCGCGCTGCCGTCGGCCGGCACGGAGGTCCGGGCCGACGTCGCGGCGGGCGGCGCGGACCGCGCGGTAGTGCTGGCGGAGGCCGCGGGCTCGGGCTGGTACGCGACGCTCGACGGGCGCCGGCTGGAGCCGGTCGCCCTGGACGACGCGCCCGGCCTGCAGGCCTTCACGCTCGGGCCCGACGCCGGGCACCTCGTGGTCGGGTACGAGGCGCCCCACCGCGCGGCCTGGCTCGTGCTGACGACGTTCACGCTGGTGGTCTTCGCCCTGCTGGCCCTGCCGGTGGGACGCAGGAGGGTTCGATGAAGCAGGGGTCGATGAAGCGGAAGAAGCGCGTGGTCCCGGCCGGCGCGCGGCGGGCGGCGGCCGCGGTGGGCGGCCTGCTGTGCGCGATGGCGGTCGCCGCCCTCGCGGTCACGGACGGCGGCACCGGGCAGGCCGCCACGCCGCCGTCGGACGACGTCCGCGCCGTCCCCGTCGCCGCCGCCGAGACCGGGCTGGTCTGCCCGATGCCGGCGGAGCTGGAGCAGCCGGACGTCGGCGACGACCAGTTCAGCGCCACGCCCGTGGGCACCACCACGTCGCTGACCGGGGTCGTGCTGGACGGGGCGGAGGGCGAGCAGCCCTCGCTCGCCAGGCTCGACGGGGCACAGACCGGCGACCTCACGGGCCCGCTGGAGACCGGCGACGCAGCAGCGGTGCGCGAGGGACCGGTGTCCGGCGCGCGCCTGCTGCGCGTCACGCCCGGCGGCGCCACCTTCGCCACCGGGACCGTCGCGTCCGTGACCACGGAGGGCGACCTGCGCGGCATGGTCGCCGGGCCGTGCGCCGCGCCCGCCGTCGAGCACTGGCTGGTGGGCGGCAGCACGGCCGTGGGTTCGAGCGGGCGCCTGGTGCTGCAGAACCCCGGCCGCACGCCGGCCACCGTGACGCTCGAGGCGTGGGGCGCCTCCGGGCCCGTGGCGCTGGGCAGCCAGTCGCTCGTCGTCGTGCCGCCGGGGGAGCAGGTGGTCACCATGCTGGAGGCCATCGCCCCCGACCAGAGCCGCCTCGCGCTGCGCGTCACCGCCGAGGGCGGGCGCGTGGGCGCCTATGTGCAGCACCACCGGATCGAGGGGCTGGTGCCAGCCGGCGCCGATCTCGTCGTGGGCGGCGGCGCGCCCGCGCGCACGATGGCGGTGTCCGGCGTGGTCAGCACCGGCGAGGCGGTCGACGACCCGCACGGGCCGCACCTGGACCTCCTGGCGCCGGGCGACCGGGCCGGCACGGCGTCCCTCGCGGTGCTCGGGCCTGACGGGCCGGTCCGGCTGCGCGGCGGCGAGGAGGTGGCCCTCGAACCGGGCCAGGTCACGACGCTGCCGCTCGGCGGGCTGCCCGAGGGCACCTACACCGTGGTCGCGGACGCCGACGTGCCGGTGGTGGCGGGTGCCGCCGTCGACCGGAAGGGCACCGCCGCGGACGACGCGGTGATCGACGACGACCCGTACGACCGCGCCTGGCTCGCCGGGCAGGCGGTCCCCTCGGCGGGTGCCCTGGCGGACGGCGCGGTCGCCGTCCCGGCGGACGCCGCCTACGGCGTGACGCTGAGCGGCGTGCCCGAGGAGCGCGACCCCGAGCAGATCGAGGACGTCGAGGGCAGCACCGAGGTGGCGCTGCGCGGCATCGGGCCGGACGGCGCCGAGGCCTGGACGCGGAGCGTCGACGTGCCCACCGGGCAGACCATCGAGGTGCCGTGGGCCGAGCTGTCGGAGCTCGGCGACACCGCGGCGGTGGTCGCCGAGCAGCCCGCCGACGAGCCCGGCGTGGTGTGGTCGGTGCGCCTGGCGGACGAGGCCGAGACGTCGCTGTTCTCGGTGCTGGCGCCGACGGCGCCGCTCGCGGCCGGCGGCGACGTCAGCGTGCGTCGGGTCGACGCCGTCGGCTGAGCCGGAGCCGGAGCCGGAGCCGACCGCGGCCGGTCAGGACCGGTCGCCGAAGTTCGGGTCGATCTCCTCCGGGGTGCGCGCCAGCATGTGCGCCACCTGCTCCACGACGACGTCGCGCACCAGGTCGGCGAGGTCCTCCGTGTCGAAGGCCCGCACCTCGACGGGGCGCCGGTAGACCACCACGCGCCCGGGGCGCCCCGCCTCGGCGGGGAAGAAGCGGCCGAGCAGCACGCCGCCGTCCTCCCACGGGGCCGGGTCCGACGGCGGCACGTCCTCGACGGCGAACTCGGTGCCGCGCAGGTGCGTGGCCCACGTGCGGTCGAGGTCGTCGACGACGTCGAGCACGAGGTCGTCGAACCGCTGAGCGCGGGTGCGGTGCGCGGGGGTGCCCGGCGGGAACATCGGGCCGCGCGGGCCGCGGCCGCGCCGGTCCCGGCGCCGGGGGACCGCCCGTTCCGCGGTGTCCTCCCCGGAGCTTCCCTCGGAATTGCCCGGGCGGACGGCGGCGAGCCGGAGCAGGTCCGCCTGCGAGGCCTTGGAGATGCCGGGCGAGCTGCTGGTGGAGCCGGACGGACCCGAGCCGGAGGCGCCGGAACCGGTGGGACCGGACCCGCGGCCCGACCGCCGGTTGCGGCCACGAGGAGAGAACGGAGGCACATACTGACAATACGTCCGATCGGGGGCACGTTCGGTCACCGCCACGAGGTCACCACGACGACGTCGTGAACCAGCACGATCACCGCCGCTACGGCACCCCCACGGGGGTCACACCGCCGGGGCGGGCGTGCGCCGTCGGGCAACGGCCAGGCCGGCCACCGCGACGGCGACCGCCACGCACGTGGCCCCCCAGGCCACCCACGCGCCGGTCACGGAGAGCGAGCCGTCGGGCCACGTCCCGGCGTAGCGCGGCGCGGAGACCGCCACCCACACTGCCTGGTCGATCAGGGGCACCGCGCACCAGAGGCCGGCCGCCCAGGGCAGCCAGCGGCGCGTCGAGACGAGGCCGTGCGCCACGAGCATCGCGAGGATCCCGATCACCGGGAGGAGGTAGCGGGGATGCGGCGAGCCGCCCCCCGCCGTGTAGACGAGCTGCATCGCCAGGGTCGCCGCGACCGCCGTCGCGCCGGTGACGAGGATCAGCACGTCGGCCCGCTCGGTCGCGGGCAGGCGGGCGTCCCGGACCGTGCGGATCCCCGCGGCCACGGCCAGCGCGGCGGGGGCGACCAGCAGGACCAGCACCACTGCGACGTCGGGCAGCTGGTCGTGCCCGAACACCGCGAGGAGCCGGGTCCAGACGCCGGCGTCGGCGAGCACGTCGGTGACGGGACGGGCCGCCCGGTCCAGGTTCTGGGCCGCCCAGTCTGGGTGCCCGCCCGTGACGGACCCCGTCAGCGCGACGTTGCGCAGGTAGAACCAGCCGGACGTCGCCGCCACGGCCGCCGGGACGCCCAGCGCGACGACGACGGCGCGCACCGCCTCGCCGCGGCCGTCGTGCAGCCCGGCGGTCCGCAGGACCACCCCAGCCAGCACCGCCGCGACCAGCACGCCCACCATGACCACCGTGTGCAGGCGCGAGCCGAGGCACAGGGCGGAGACCGCGATCAGCCCGGCGGCGCGCGGCCAGGTCAGGCCGGACCGGACGGACGACGCCGCGAGCCCGAGCAGCCAGGTGGTGAGCAGAGCGGCCAAGATGTCGTTGTAGCCCGACCCGCCGACCCGGGCCACCCACGCCGTCGCACCCACGACGAGCGCGGTGACCGGGGCGACGAGCGGCGATGCGGGGAACGCCCGCCGGGCGGCCCAGGCCGCCACGAGCACGAGCGCGCCCGCACCCAGCACGTTCAGGCCGCGCGCGGCGTAGACCGCCGCGACGATGTGCCCGCCGTCCACGAGCGGCCCGACCACGGGCGCCAGCACCACGTAGTACAGCGGCGGGTGCTGGGCGGCCCACTGCACCGGCGGCACGGAGCCGGCCTCGGGCGCGAGCACCAGGCCGTCCTCGAAGACCGGCAGGTGCCCGGTCCACACCTGGTACGCGTAGTCGAGGTGCGCCGTCTCGTCGCCGGTGTGCAGCGGAGGGCTGAGCAGTGCCTGCACGAGGGAGGCGAAGATCGCGGCCAGGACGGCGGCGGGTACGAGACGCACGGGGCACACAGTAGGGCTTCCCGCCCACGTCCGGACGACGCGGCCCGTGCGCCCTATCCTGTGTGCGTGCGCGACGATCCTGCCGAGGTGGCGTACCGCCGGGGCCTTGCCCTGATCACCGCCCTGGTCATGCTGACCGGTGTGCTGTGGGCGGTCCTGGCCCCGCCGTTCCGCGCGCCGGACGAGCCGCAACACGTCAACAGCGTGCTGCGCCTCGCGTACGGCGGCGGATGGCCGGCCGCGGGCGAGGCGCTGGTGGGTCCCGCCGTCGACGCCGCCCGGGAGCAGGCCGCGCTGGACACCGACCTGCCAGGCCGGCACTACGACCGGGTGGACGTCCCCCCGTTCCTGGCGGTCCCGCCCGTCCCGGACCGCGACCGGTTCGTGGTCGACGCCGGCAACGCACTGGCCGACCCGCTGCCGGCCGGCACCAGCACGCGGCACCTGCCGGAGGACGCCGTCGACCAGATGACGCAGCATCCGCCGCTGTACTACGCCCTCGCCGCGGTGGTGCTCCGCGGGACCGGCCTGGCCGAGGCGCGCTGGGACCACCAGCTCCTCGCGCTGCGCCTGCTCGACGTCGCGCTGCTGCTGCCGGTGCCGCTGCTGGCCGCGGCGGCCGCGCGCCGGCTGTCGGGGTCGCGCCCGGCGGCGCTCGTTGCGGCGTCGTTCACGCTCTTCGTGCCGCAGGCCGGGCACATCATGGGCAGCGTCACCAACGACGCGCTCGTGACGGCGAGCGGGGCGGTCATCACGTACCTGTGCGTCGTCGTGCTGGGTGGTGACCTGCGCGCGCGGACCGCCGTCTGGCTGGGCATCGCGCTCGGGGTGGGGCTGCTGACCAAGGTGATGGTGGTGTTCGCGCTGCCGATGGTGGTCGCGGCGTACCTGATGGCACCCGGCTCGCGCGCCGCGAGGCTGCGCGGCACGGTCCTGGCGGGCGCCGTCGCCCTGGTCGCCGGCGGCTGGTGGTGGGTGCGCAACCTCCTGGTCCTGGGGACGGTCCAGCCGGTCGGCATCCCGGACCGCTTCGCCGACGGCGAGCCGGCGGGCCTGTGGCACTTCCTGCGGACCGGCGTGACGCAGCTGACCAGGTCGTTCTTCGGCAACTTCGGCTGGCTCGAGCTGCGCATCCCGGACGGGTTCTTCTGGACGGCGTCGGTCACCATCGGCGCGCTGGCCGTGATCGCGATGGTGCGCACGGCGTCCGCCCGGCGCGCGGTGGGCATGCTCCTGCTGCTGCCCGCCGCCCTGTGGCTCGCGGTGCTGGTCAACGCCTGGCCCGGCTATCAGGAGACCGGCCTGATCATCGCCGTGCAGGGCCGGTACATGTTCGCCGGGCTCACCGCGTTCTCGGTGACGACGGCGCTCGGCGCGGTCGCGCTGCTGGGCTCCCGGACCGGCCGGGCCGCGCCGTGGATCGTGGGTGCGGCCTGCGCGGCCGCCGCGAGCGGCCTCGCCTTCGGGTTCTGGGGCTTCTACCAGGGCCCGACGTCGACGGTGGCCGACGCCGCGGCCCGCTGGGCGGCCTGGAGCCCGCTGACCGGGCCTCAGCTCGCGGCGCTGGTCTCGGTGCTCGCGCTGGTGGCGGCGGCCGCTGTGCTGGCCTGCGGCCTGCTCGCCCGCACCACGGTCCTCGCGGAGACGACTGCGGCCCCGCAGGCGAGAGCCGCGACCACCGCGGCAGGCACCGGTAGCTCCGGGTAGTAGCCGGCGGGCGGCGCGGAGGACAGCTGAACCACCAGCCAGACCACCAGGTCGGCCAGGGCGATGGTGGTCCAGACCGGGAGGTACCGGCGCAGGCGCGTCGACAGCCCCGCCGCGACGGCGAGGCACAGCGGGAGCGAGACCACGAGCAGGTAGCGCGGGTAGACGCCGCCACTGCTCGCCGCGTACAGCACCTGCAGGGTGACGGCGACGGCGGCGGCCGCCGTCGGCAGCGCGAGGAGCAGCAGGCCGTCGGTGCGCCCGGCGCCCGGGTCGTCGGCGTTGCCCGCCATCGACTCGTGCGTGAGCCGGCGGGCGCGCCGCAGGCCGGCCACCAGCGCGAGGACCAGCGGCGTCCAGACGAGCAGGGCGGACGTCAGCACGAGCGTCGCGACGGTGTACGGATCATTCGGCGGCTGCCGGCCGGCCCACCAGAAGACGTCGGGCAGCCGGGCCCAGGTCACCGGGTCCACCAGGACCGCCCAGACAGGCCGGACCGTGCGGTTCTGGTTCGCCAGCGCCCAGTCGAAGTGCGATCCGGTGATGCTCCCGGTGAGCGTCAGGTTACGGAGGTAGAACCAGCCGCTCGTCGCGAGCACGGTCACCGGCCCGGCCACCGCCAGCGCGACCACCGGGCCCCAGCCGCCCCGGCCCTGCCGGGCGCGGACCGCCCCGGCGACCACAGCGACGGCCGCGACGGTCAGGGCGACGGCGGCCGCCGACAGCCGGGTGAGCGCGGCCGCCGCGGCGACCACGGAGATCAGCACGATCAGCCGCCCGTCCAGCCCGCGCCGGACGGCGGTGCCCACCAGCCCGAGCAGGACTGTCACGCACAGCGCGGCAAGCAGGTCGTTGTACGCGGCGCCGCCGACGTGCGCGACGGCCGCCATCAGGCTCGTCAGGAACGCGGCGAGCACCGGCAGCGCGCTGCCCGGCCGGGTCAGCCGGCGGGCGCTCCACCAGGCGGCGACCACGAAGAGCCCCGACAGGAGCACGTTGACGCCCCGCGCCGCGTAGACGGCGGCGACGGGGTGTCCGGCGTCCGCCAGCGGGCCGACCAGGGGCGCGATCAGCAGGTAGTAGAGGGGCGGGTGCTGCGCCGTCCACTGGACCGGGGCGAGCCAGGCGCCGTCGGGCCGCAGCCGCAGCCCGTCCTCGAAGACGGGGAGTGCGCCGTGCCAGAGCTGGTAGGCGTAGTCGACGTGCGGTGGCTCGTCGCCGGTGGCGTACGGGGCGTCCGCCAGAGCGACGGTCAGCGCCAGCAGGACGGCGGTGAGCGCGCAGGCGAGAACGGCCAGGCGCTCGCCGCCGTGGGATCGCGCCGGAGAGCGGGTCACGCGTGCAGAGTATCCGCGCCCCCATTGCCGATCTCGGCACTGTGATTACGTCCGGGTAACGGTCACTCCATGGCACCTGATGTTCACGCCCTCGTCATGTGCCGTGCTTACCGTTTGTGAAGCCACTCACTGCTTGCCGAGAACTGCTTGCCGAGAACCTCATACCGAAGGCACGGGGCCATGAAGCTGTTCGTGCAGATTCCCTGCTTGAACGAGGAAGAAACCCTTCCTCTGGTGCTTGCCACGATTCCGCGGGACATCCCGGGGATCGACGAGATCGAGATCCTGGTCGTCGACGACGGGTCCACCGACGACACCGTCGAGGTGGCACGCCGCCTGGGCGTGCGCCACTTCGTGCACCACACGCGGAACATGGGGCTGGCCCGGTCGTTCAGGGACGGCGTCGACTACGCGCTGCGGCACGGCGCCGACATCGTGGTGAACACCGACGGCGACAACCAGTACCCGCAGGAACGGATCGGCGACCTGGTGATGCCCGTGGTGCTGGGCGACGCCGACATAGTGATCGCCGACCGGCAGACCGGCACCATCGAGCATTTCTCCCCGCTGAAGAAGACGCTGCAGAAGGTGGGCAGCGACGTGGTGAACTTCGCCGCGGGAACCGATCTGCCCGACGCCGCGAGCGGATTCCGCGCCTACTCGCGCGGGGCGTTGTTGCGGCTCAACGTCGTCACGCAGTTCAGCTACTGCATGGAGACGATCATCCAGGCCGGGAACCAGCGGCTGCGGATCCAGAGCCTGCCGGTCACCACCAATGCGAAGACGCGCGAGTCGCGGCTCTTCACGAGCATGTGGCAGCACATCGCCAAGTCGGGCCAGGCCATCAGCCGGTCCTACGTGATGTACAAGCCGCACGCGGTGTTCCTCACGCTCGGCCTCGTCTTCGCGCTCGGCGCGGCGGTGCCGTTCGGCCGGTACGCGGTGCTCCTCGCGACGGGCACCCCCGGGCAGCACCTCCAGTCGATAGTGCTCGGGGCGACCTCCATGGTCGGGGCGCTGCTCAGCCTCGCCCTGCTCGTGCTCGCCGACCTGCAGCGCACCAACCGGGTGCTGCTCGAGGACACGCTCGAGCGCCTCAAGGAGGTGCAGTACGGCCTGACGGCGGCGCCGGCGGCGCCCAATGGCGCGCCGGAGAACCGGCGGTCGTCCGGCGGGAACCGGCCCGGTCCGGTGGACCGGGCTCGGCCGGTCGGGGCCGGCGACACCGGCCTCGCGGACGTCCCGGCGGCCGTGTAGTGGCGGCCGCGTCGTGATCGCCTTCGGCACGTACGACGCCGCACGACACCCCCGCATCGCCGTCCTCGTCGCCGGGCTGCGCGCCCACGGGACCAAGGTGACCGAGCTGAACCGGCCCCTCGGCCTGACCACCGCCGAGCGGGTCCGCATGCTCCAGCAGCCGTGGCGGCTGCCCGTGCTCGCCGGCCGCCTGCTGCGGCGCTGGGCCGGCCTGGTCGGTGACGCCGTCCGGCTGCGGCGTGCTGACGGGCGGCCCGGGGCCGTGCTCGTCGGATACCTGGGGCACTTCGACGTGATCCTGGCGCGGCTGCTGTACCCGCGCTCGGTGGTGGTGCTCGACCACCTGGTCTTCGCGGGGGACACCGCCGCCGACCGCGGGGCCGCCGGCCTGCGCGTCCGGCTGCTGAGCGGCCTGGACCGGCTGGCCGTCGCGTGCGCCGACGTCGTCGTGACCGACACGGAGGAGCACCGGCTGATGCTCCCCGACCCGGACAAGGGCGTGGTCGTGCTGGTCGGTGCGCCGGACGCGTGGCGGACGGCGGCATCGTCGGCCCCGCTGGTCGAGCCTGTCGAGACCCCGGTGGTTGAGCCTGTCGAAACCAGGGTCTCGACAAGCTCGACCAGCGACGGGCCGACCAGCGCGGAGCTTTCCGTCGTCTTCTTCGGGCTCTACACCCCGCTGCAGGGCGCTCCCGTCATCGCCGAGGCCGTGCGCGATGCCGTCGCGGCGGGCGCGCCGCTGCGCGTCACTATGGCCGGCGCCGGCCAGGACCTGCCCCGGACGCGCGAGATCCTGGCGCGTACGCCTGGCGTGACCTGGCACGACTGGGTCGAGCCCGACGAGCTGCCCGCCCTCGTCGCCGGCCACCAGGTCTGCCTCGGCATCTTCAGCGACACCCCGAAGGGCCTCCGGGTCGTGCCGAACAAGGTGTACCAGGGGCTCGCGGCGGGCTGCGTCGTCATCACGTCGGACACCCCGCCGCAGCGCCGGGCCGTGGGGGAGAGCGTCGAGCTGGTCCCGGCGGCCGATCCCAAGGCACTCGCCGCCCGGCTCGCCGAGCTCTGCGACCCCGCGGCGCTCGCCGCCGCGCGGGAACGCGCGGCGCGCGGCCGCGACCGGATCCGCCCGCAGGTGGTCACGGAGCCGCTGGCCGCCGAGCTGCGCCGGCGAGGTGTGCTGTGACGACGGGCCGCGCGGGGACGAGGGGCACTGTGACGACGGGCCGCGCGGGGACGAGGGGCGGAGCCCCGACGAGAGCCGGCCGCCCGCCCGTCCGGGGCGCCCTCCGGATGCTCCGCTCGCCGTGGGCGCGGTGGGGTTTCCTCGTGATCGCGCTGGCGCTGGCCGTCTGGTACGTGCTGGGCAACCGCGAGCCGCTGCTCCGGGCAGCGGCCGGCCTGTCCGGGACCGAGGTCGCCCTCGTTGTCGTCCTCGGGGTCCTGTATGTGTGGTGCACGCTGCTGGCCTGGCGCGCCGTGCTCGCCGACCTGGGCTCGCCCCTGTCGCTGCGGCGTGCCGTCGCGGTGTTCGGCGTCAGTCAGCTCGGCAAGTACGTGCCGGGCGGCGTCTGGAACGTGGTGGCCGCCGCGGAGGTCGGCGCGGGGCACAGCGTGCCGCGCGGCCGGTCGGCGGCGTCGATGCTGGTGGCGGTCGCCGTATCGGTCGCCTCGGGCGCGGCGGTGGGCGCGGTCGCGCTGCCGTTCGTCTCGGCGGGCGCGCTGGGCGCGTGGTCGTGGGTGGTGTGGGCGGCGCCCGCCGTCGTGGTGGTGCTGGCCCCGCCCGTGCTCAACCGGCTCATCGGCCTGGCCGTGCGGGTGGCCCGGCGCGGCGCGCTCGAGCACCCGCTGACCTGGGGCGGCCTGGGCCGCGCGGCCGCCTGGTCGGTCGCGGGGTGGCTCGTCGCCGGGCTGCAGCTCTGGGTGCTCTGCACGGGTCTGGGCCTGCCCCCGACCGCGCGGACGTTCGCCCTGGCGACCGGCGGCTGGGCGCTCGCGTGGACCGCCGGGTTCCTGTTCGTGGTCGCGCCGGCCGGCGCCGGCGTGCGCGAGCTGGTCCTCGCGGGTGTGCTCGCCGGGGCGCTGTCCGGGCCGGCCGCGGGCCTCGCCGTGCTGGTCAGCCGGGTCGTCCTGACGCTCGTCGACCTGGCCTTCGCGGGCGCGGGGCTCCTGCTCGCTCGCGGGGTGCGCCCGAACGCCGTCGAACCCCCGCCGATACGGCCGTGAACGCCCGGCGTGTTCGGCACGTTATGCCCGGTCAGGGCGTAGTCTCGGCGCGTGAGATCGGTGAGACAGTGTTCGCGCTCGGCCTGTACCAACGCGGCCGTAGCGACGCTCACGTATGTGTACGCGGATTCGACAGCCGTACTAGGTCCGCTTGCGCACCTGGCCGAGCCCCACAGCTACGACCTGTGCGCTCAGCACGCCGAGCGGCTGACGGCGCCGCGCGGGTGGGAGGTGGTCCGCCTCATGCCCGAGTTCGAGGACGCCGGGCCGAGCCCCGACGACCTGTCCGCCCTGGCCGACGCCGTGCGTGAGGCCGGACGGGTACGCCGCCCGGCCGAGCCGTCGTCGGTCACGGAGACGGCGCGCCGAGGCCACCTCCGAGTCCTCCGCGCCGACAACGACTCCACCGCCTGACCCCGAACGCCGAAGTAGAGCGTGCGTCCGGACGCACGCTCTATCTCGCCGAAGCGAGGCTGCCGAAGTAGAGCGGGTGTCCGGACGCACGCTCTACTTCGGCGATCTGTTACGGGACCCAGGCGCAGACCGCGTGGCCCGCGCCCGAGAGCTCCAGGTTGCCCGCGTCGTGCGGGACGAAGACGGAGTCGCCCTGGACGAGGCGCTGCGGCCCGTCCTCGGACCGGTCCGCGGCGAGCTTCAGCTCGCCGTCGAGGCACAGCAGGATGCGGGGGCCCGTGGCGGGCAGCGCGATGGGCTCGGTCGGGTCGACGTCGGCCGTCGTGAGCGCGAACTCCGTGACCGGCACGCGGTAGGTGTGCACCTGCCCGCGGCTACCCGCCGTCGTCATCTCCGGGATGGACGGCTGCTGCGGGGCGAACGACGTGCAGGCGACGAGGTTCTCCTCGTCCACGAGCTTGGTGGTGAGCCCGGCGCGCAGCACGTTGTCGGAGCTGGCCATGATCTCGATGCCCAGCCCGGACAGGTAGGCGTGCACCACGCCCGCCGGCGTGAACGCCGCCTCGCCGGGCTCCAGCGAGAACCGGTTGAGCATGAGGGACGCGATCGCGCCCGGGTCGCCGGGGTGCTGCTCGGCGAGGTCGACCACCGTGCGGTCGGCGCGCTCGAACGGCGAGCCGGCCGCCAGGCGGGCCCGCACGGAGTCGAGGGTGGTCTGGATGTCGGCAGTGCTGGCATCGGAGGCGCGTGCCGAAAGAAGATGGTTGAACGCCGCGCGCATGCCGTCGTGGCTGCGGTCGCGCAGCAGCGCCGTGCGGACGCCGTCCACGAGGTCGCCCGTCAGGCCGTCCAGGACGTCGAGGATGGTGCGCGGCGTCCGGAAGCCCGCGAGCCCCTCGAACTGCGACAGCGCGACGATCATCTCGGGCTTGTGCTGGTCGTCCTTGAACGACCGCTT
Source organism: Promicromonospora sp. NPDC057138 (assembly GCF_042670845.1). Classification (NCBI taxonomy): domain Bacteria; kingdom Bacillati; phylum Actinomycetota; class Actinomycetes; order Micrococcales; family Promicromonosporaceae; genus Promicromonospora; species Promicromonospora sp. NPDC057138. Next base: position 19,973 of record NZ_JBHUUX010000067.1, read on the forward strand.
CGGCGAGGTCAGCGGCAGGCCGGCCTTGTTCTCCCGCGCGAAGCCCTCCCGGGCCTGGCGCGGCGACGGATGCACCTGGAGGGACAGCGCCTTGCCCGCGGCCAGGACCTTCAGCAGATACGGCAGGCGCGGACCGAACTGCTCCGCCACGCGGTGGCCGAGCGTCTGCACGGGCGCCTCGCGGACCAGGCGGTCGAGCGCGACGTCCTCGTCCCCGACCAGGCTGACCGACGGCGCGCTGGCGTGCGCGCCGAGCCACAGCTCGGCCTGCGGGCCCCCGTCCGGCTCGTTGCCGAGCAGATGTGGGATCGATTCGACGGACCCCCAGTCATACCGCTGAATCGTGTTCGTCAGTGGCAGGGGCGCATGGAACTGGGCAACGGCAAGCACGGCGCAAGGATAGCCCGACGAAACGGCCTGATTCTGGAGTTTGTCTGCGCGGACAGGGATGTCCGGGCCGGACGCCGTCCGGGCGGGCACCCAGAGGGGGTGAGGACGATGCATCTGCCCGCCCGGCTCCGTAGGCTGTCGGGGTGGCCATCGACCTGAGTTCCCTCGTCAAGGCGTACGACGTGCGCGGTGTGGTTCCCGATCAGCTCTCCCCGGAGGTGGCGCGGGCGTTGGGGGCCGCGTTCGCGCGGGTGGTGGTGCTGCCCGACGCCGGTGCAGACGACGCCGGTGCCGACGACGCCGGTGCCGCGTCCGAGCGGCCGGGTGTGGTGATCGGCCGCGACATGCGTGACTCCGGCCCGGAGCTGGTGGACGCCTTCGCCGCGGGGCTCACGGCCGCAGGCGTGGACGTGACGCTGATCGGTTTGTGCTCCACGGACGGCCTCTACTTCGCGTCGGGGCAGCTCGACCGCCCGGGCGCGATGTTCACCGCGAGCCACAACCCGGCGCAGTACAACGGGATCAAGCTGTGCCGCTCGGGCGCCCGCCCGGTGGGACAGGAGACCGGGCTCGCGCAGATCCGGGACCTGGCGCAGGGCTACCTCGATGACGCGCTCCCGCAGCCAGTGGCCGAGCCCGGCCAGATCGCCGAGCGCGATCTCCTGGCGGACTACGCGAGCTTCCTTCGGTCGCTGGTGGACCTGTCCGGGATCCGGCCGTTGAAGGTCGTGGTCGACGCCGGTAACGGCATGGCGGGCCTGACCGCGCCCGCCGTCCTGCAGGAGGCGGCCGGCCTGGCCGGGCTGCCGCTGGACGTGGTGCCGCTGTTCTTCGAGCTGGACGGGTCGTTCCCCAACCACGAGGCGAACCCGCTGGAGCCGTCCAACCTGATCGACCTGCAGGCCGCCGTCGTCGCGAACGAGGCCGACCTCGGGCTGGCGTTCGACGGCGACGCCGACCGGTGCTTCGTCGTCGACGAGCGTGGCGGCGCGGTCTCGCCGTCGGCCGTCACCGCCCTGGTGGGGCTGGCGGAGGTGACCAAGGAGCTGGCAACGGGCCGCACGCCGACGGTGATCCACAACCTGATCACGTCCCGCGCGGTCCCGGACCTGCTGTCGGCGGCCGGCGCGACCACGGTCCGCACCCGCGTGGGCCACTCCTTCATCAAGGCGCAGATGGCGCAGCACGGCGCGGTGTTCGGCGGGGAGCACAGCGCGCACTACTACTTCCGCGACTTCTGGTACGCGGACACCGGCATGCTCGCGGCGCTGCACGTGCTGGCCGCGGTCGGCACGCAGGACCACACGATGTCGGAGCTGGCGGAGATGTTCGAGCCGTACGTGGGCTCGGGCGAGATCAACTCGACGGTGTCCGACGCCGCGGCCGCGACCGAACGGGTGCTGGACGCCTACCGTGCGGCGTATCCGGGGATCGTGGTGGACACGCTGGACGGGGTTACGGTGTCGCACTGGGAGTCCCACCCGCAGTGGTGGTTCAACCTGCGCGCGTCCAACACCGAGCCCCTGCTGCGGCTCAACGTCGAGGCCGCCGACCAGGACATCATGGAGAAGGTACGCGACGACGTCCTGTCGCTCGTACGGGAGACGGCCGACGGCATGGCCGAAGGAGAAGAGACATCGTGAGCACTGGCAAGGAGAGCACTGGCAAGGTGAGCGCTGCCAAGACCGAGGCGCTGGAGCCGTGGGTCCGCGAGATCCTGCGCTGCCCCGTGACCGGGGCGACCCTGGTCGACGGCGTCGGGCCGGACGGCGCGCCCGAGCTGCACTCGACCGACGCCGAGCGCCCGCTGGCCTACCCCGTGCGTGACGGCATCCCGGTGCTGCTGGTCGACGACGCGCGCGAGCTCTGAGCGGGCGTTCCCCGACCAGGTCAGCCGCGTGTGGGGGCCTCGGTGATCGCCCTGGTGAAGTCGGTGACCACGCGGCGGCCGTTCGACCGCGCGCTGCGCGACACCCGGCGACGCACCGCAGCGTTCGCGTAGCCGAGCACGACCTCGGCCAGGTGGGCGCCCTGCTTCCTGCCGCCGGTGAAGAAGGGCTCCTCGACGACCTCCCCGCCGAACGGGACGACCTCGTACAGCGAGCGTGTCTTGTGCGAGTTGGACGTCATGAGCACGAACGGCGTGCCGCCCAGCGACGCCAGGATGCTCGGGTGGTAACGGCCCGAGACCAGGGCTGTCGCGTTCCAGAGCAGCCGGGAGGCGGCGCTGAGCGGCACCTTGGGGTCGACGACGCGGACGATCCCGGTGCCGTCCAGGGTGGCGGCGAGCTTGCGGTCGGGTTCGTCGGTGCCGGCGAAGACCGTCTCGACGCCGCGCGCCGCGAGCTGGGCGGCGAACGCGATCATCGTGGTGCGGAACCGGGCATGGTTGATCCGGTAGCGCGAGGTCCCGGAGACGACGACGTAGGGCCGGCGCTCGACGAGCAGACGCTGGACCGAGACGGGCAGCCCCTCGGTCTCCGGTGAGAACGCGTCGCGCCGCGCGAGGTCGGTGCGCGCGTACGGCGCCCAGGAGAACAGCGCGTCCGGGGTCCACGTCGCGTCCAGGCCCGGGAAGAGCTCGCGGTGCAGGGCGAGGCTGTGGGGGTCTCGGTACACGATCGAGTCACAGAGCTCGAGCGTGGCTCCGACCTGGTCGATGATGAGCTGCTCGTGATCCGGCCGGATCGGCCCGTGGGAGAGGATCGAGTTGAGCAGGTGGACGGGCTTGCCGAGCTTCTTGGCGGCGCGGATGGTGGCCAGCGTTCGCAGGAGAGTGAGGCGCTCCGTCAGGATGAGGTCGCCCTCGCCGTTCACGACCAGTTCGTCGGCCCCCTCCAGCATGTCGTGCAGCTCCATCAGCAGGGCTGACGCGCCGCCCGGCGGCGAGGCGATCTCGGTGGCGATGTCGTCCACCAGGTGGAACGCGCTCCGGCCCGGCGTCTTGTAGTCGTGCTCCGTGAGCTGCTGAAGGATGTGCGGTGCCCCGATCGCCGACTCGATCCGGCGTCCGGCGGAACCCTCGATGATCCGGCCGAGCGCGAGGCTGGTGGACCGTCCACCCCAGTTCGACCGGGTGAGTGGGTCGTGCAGGCGATAGACACAGCTCTTTGTGGGCACGGCTTCAATCCGCTCGAATGTTCGTGAACCAGGACGACGGCACGCTGCCCGCGACCGTGTGGGGGCCGACCAGCGACCGGATCTTGTCGGCCTTGCCGGAGATGCTCTCGGTGTGCCCGTTCGGGGCCGTCGCCACCAGCGTCCGGGCCTGACCGCTCGAGTACTTGTCGGTCACCCTGATCGACTCGACCCGGTCCAGCCCGAACAGGTCCTGCGCCTCGGCCTGACTGATCGCCCGCTGCCAGCTCGCGTAGCCGTTGCCCGGGGCCGCCGCCGAGTACGGGTCCGCGACGGACCGCTCGTACGGGACCACCGACGACCACACGTCCTCGGAGTTCGCGGTGCGACCGCCGCTCGACGAGTAGTAGTGGGCTGCGACCGTCCTGCCGCCGTAGGTCAGCACGCTCCCGCTGGTGAGCGAGGCGGTGGTGGAGTTGACGGCACTGCGCCAGTACTCGCTCGCGAAGCCCGACGCGTGCTTCCAGCCGGAGAACTGCTGATCCCGCACGTCGTCCACGACATGGCACTCGCAGACCGAGTTCAGGCGCCCCATCCGCAGCGCCGCGTAGGAGCGCGCGACGACGGCCTGGGCGCGCAGCGCCTGCTGCCCGCCGGTGGTGCCCCACGACGCGGGCATCTCGGCGAGGCCGTACAGGTACTGGGTGTTGAACCGCAGCCGGTTCACGATGTTCGGCACGCCCTCCGACGCGCTCAGCAGCAGCCGCCCGTCCCGGTACCAGCCGTGCGCGCCCGCGATGGTCACCGTCGCCGGGCCGGCGTCCGGCCGGAAGTAGGGGGTGCCCGCCCACTGCAGCACCATCCGGTCGCGCGTGATCGTGCGGCCGCTCGGGACACGCACCACGACGTCGCCCCTCGACGTCGACACGCCCAGCGTGCCCGACGGGCCGTGGGCGACGGTGCGCTCGCCCACGAGCAGCCGCCACCCGCCGTCGTGCACGGTGACCTTCGTGGCGGCCGTGTCCGCGTAGCCGGAGAAGGAGTACGGCTCCGGGCCGTACACCTGGACGTCGATCAGCGCCATGGTGGGGACCCGCGCGGCCGCCGAGCCCTGGTAGTAGTGGGCGAGGATCCCCGTGGCGGAGCTGCCATGGCGGGACATCTCGTAGGCGCCGTACTGCGGCATCCCGATGCCGTGCCCGTAGCCGGAGCCGGTGATGACGAACTTGTCCGGCACATCCGCGGACGCGGTGCGCGGCGCCGCGACGACCGTCGCGATGGCCAGGACAAGGGCCAGCACCAGGGTCAGGAGCAGGTGGCCCCAGCGGTGCGGTCGGTCGGTGTCAGCTTCGGTGTCAGCTCGATTGCTCATAGTGCTCCCATTTCCTTCCGGTCACTGTGCATCACCGGGGCACAGTCGGCACGTCGGCGGAGTGGTGCAGCCGCCGACCATGCACTTCACGGAAGGGGTGATCTTCGCCTGTATCCTCGTGGGCGTTCATCTGTCCCGAAAGGTTGGATTCCGTGAAGCACCTCGTCCTGCACGTCGGCGCACACAAGACCGGTACGACGCTGGTGCAGAAGGCACTGCAGACGAACCGGGAGGCGTTCGCCAAGCGCGGCTACGACGTCCTTGTCCGCAACGAGTACGAGAACCTCACGGAGGGCTACCACTCGCGATGGCGTCGGCAGGCCGGAAGCCTGGGCAACGTCACGAAGGCCTTCGAGATGGTTCGCGACGCAGCGACCCACGACAGCCTGGTCATCTCGCACGAGGACCTCCTGGCCTCGGTGCACTCGTTCCGGACCGGACCCCTGTACGCGCCCGCGGACAACGTCCTGCGGATCGCGCACAAGGTGCTGGAGCCGGAGCGCACCACAGTGCTGCTCTACGTGCGCCGCCAGGACCGGTTCGTCGAGAGCTCCTACCTCCAGACGGTCCGGGTGGGCTCGACCAAGTCCTTCGCGGAGTTCATGGAGCCGGTGACGACGGAGAACCTGCGCTGGGACAGCCTGGTCGAGAAGATCAAGGAATCGATCCCCGCCGACTCCGAGGTGCGGGTCAACTACTTCGAGGGCATCAAGGAGCTCCGCTCACGGCCGTTCGTGCGCGAGTTCTTCCAGCAGACCGGCGTGGGCGTCGTCCCGAAGTTCCCGTTCAACACTGAGGCGGTCAACCGCGGGTACTCTGAAGCGGCGCTGAAGCTGGCGCTCGTCGGCAACGGCGAGCTCGAGACAGGCGACCGGCGCAAGCTGCGCCTGTTCCTCGACGCCAACTTCTCCAACGTGACGCACCCTTCGCCGTTGCTCTTGACCAAGGAGCAGCGTGAGGAGATGCTGGCCGCTCTCGCGCCGTCGAACAAGGCGCTGCACGAGATGATCACCGGCGGCCTCTCGAAGGACGCGGTGGACCTCAAGGTGAATGCGGGCGAGTCGCCCTATCTCCCCAGCGGAAAGTGACTCGACCGCTCGATGACGTCCTGCCGTCCCCGGACGGCGGGCTTGGCAGATCTGACCACAGTGATCAAGGATGGTGCCCGTGCACTACAAGAACCGGCGCGTGACACGATGAAGCGACTTCGACTGTTCCATTTCGACATCAAGACCTATGGCAACTACGGCGACACCCTGCTGTTCGAGACCGTGCGCGAGCTCTTCGAGGGCTTCGCGGGCGGGGACGCCTTCGAGGTCGTCCAGAGCCGGCAGCTGCGTGACGCCGTCACACCACGTCTGGTCGACTACATCAACGAGAACGTCGATGCCGTCGTCGTCGGCGGTGGTGGCCTCTTCCTCAGCGACACGAACCCGAACCAGCGCTCCGGCTGGCAGTGGAACATCTCGCTGGACCTGCTGCGTCGCATCGAGAAGCCGCTCATCATCTTCGCGGTCGGCAACAACCGCTTCATCGACCAGGCGGACTTCGCGGACCCGTTCCGCGAGCACGTGAACCTGACGCTCGAGAAGTCGGTGTTCTTCGGCCTGCGCAACCACGGTTCGGTCGAGACGATCAAGGAATACATCGACGAGAAGAACCGGGACCGGGTCACGTACCAGCCCTGCCCGACGACGCTGTCGTCCTTCCTGTACCCCGACCTGTTCAAGGCCGAGATCCCGCACGAGCGCCGCATCGCCGCCCACTCGATCGTGGGCAAGCGCCAGGCGCGGGCCGGCTTCGACGCGGAGAGGATCTACACCGACCAGGTCGACGTCCTGGAGAAGCTCTCCGGCGAGGGCTGGCAGGTCGAGGGCGTGCCGCACGCACGCGCCGACATGGGCTTCCACGACCAGCTCACCGAGCGCGGCATCGTGAGCAGCGAGCACGTCCTGTGGGGCAACCGTGACGTGCTGTACCAGGGCATCGAGTACTTCGCCGACCTGCCGATCATCCTCGGTACGCGTGGTCACGCGCAGATGGTCCCGTTCGGCATGGGCACCATCCCGCTGTCCCTGTACGTGCACCACAAGATCCGCTACTTCGCCACGGACATCGGTCACGCGGACTGGGCTATCGACCCGCGCGCGGACGACTTCCAGGGCACCCTGTACAAGACGATCAACGAGGCCCACGAGCGTCAGCCGGAGCTGCGCAAGGAGCTCGCCGACGTCCGCCAGGGCTTCTTCGACACGTCGTTGAACAACCTCGCCGGGATCTACAAGAGCCTGACGGGCGAGACGGTCACGCCGTCGTTCCGCGCGCTGACGCCGCCGGAGCGCCGCACCGCGGCGCGGCTGTACGACGTCTCCATGCGCTACGACAAGCTCGAGCAGGACAACGGCCGGATCAAGCGCGAGCTGACCAAGGCGCGCAAGGACCTCGACGCCCTCGAGGTCGCAGGCGTCGACGGGCCGCGCCGTTCGTCGGTGACGGCCGGCCTGCGGCGCAGGCTGCGCCCGCTGCGCAAGCGGCTCGCGGGCAGCTGACCGACCGGAAGCGCCGAGGTGGTCACCCGACCGCCTCGGCGCTTCGGCGCGTCCGGATGGTACGGGAGGCTTCGGGCGGGTGAAGTCTCCCGGAGCCTGAGAATCCGCGGTCGCCACCGCGTAGTGTCCGATTCCATGGAACATCTCGTGCTGCACGCGGGAGCCGCGAAGACCGGCACGACCCTGGTGCAGAAGGCACTCAACGCCAACCGGGACGCGTTCGCCTCCCGTGGCTACACGGTGCTCGTCCGGCACGACTTCGAGACCGCCACCGGCGGGGCGCACGCGCACTGGCGCCGGCAGGGTGCCGGCATCAGCAATGTCAGGGTCGGCTTCCAGCGCCTGCGGGACCAGCTCGAGCAGGAGAACCTGGTGCTCTCGCACGAGGACCTGTTCGCGACGGTGGCGTCCTTCCGCACGGGGCCGATCTACGGGCCAGCGCCCGAGGTGCTGCGCATCGCGCAGGAGGAGTTCCGGCCCGAGCGGACCACGCTCCTGTTCTACGTGCGCCGCCAGGACCGGTTCGTGGAGAGCGCCTACCTGCAGCTGGTCCGGATGGGCTCCACCCTCACGTTCGAGGAGTTCATGGAGCCGGTCACCGAGGAGCGCCTGCGCTGGGACGTCCTGGTCGACCAGATGCGGGACGCGCTGCCCGACGGCGCCGAGATCAGGATCAAGTACTTCGAGAGCATCAAGGACCTCAAGGCGCGGGGCTTCGTGCGGGACTTCTTCGCGGCGACCGGCGTGGGCGTCGTCCCGAAGTTTCCCTTCAACACCCAGAGCGTCAACCGCGGCTACTCGGACATAGCCCTCCAGCTCGCGCTCTTCGGCAATGCCCTGCTGGAGAAGGACGACTCGCGCAAGCTGCGCCACTTCCTGGACGACAACTTCTCCAACCTGACGCACCCGGCGCCGCGACTCCTCACGCCGGAACAGCGGGACGAGCTGCTCACCGCGCTGCTGCCCTCGAACAAGGCGCTGCACGACATGATCGGTGCGGACGGCCCGTCGCCGTACGTCCCCGACGCCCTGTAGCTCCGCCGCTCGACGGGGCTGCCGCTCGGCGTCGCCTCGCTCGACGGCGTCGCCGCGCCGAACCGGCACACGGTTGTTACTCTGCGAATCGGGGGCGGTCCCACCGCAAGTCCCACCGCAAGGGTGCGGTCCCACCGTGCGAAGTGAGGGACGATGAATCGTCAGCGGCTTCTCCATCTCGATCTCAAGACCGTCTACAGCTACGGGGATCAGCTGCTCTTCGAGCTTGTCCGGCAGTCGTTCAACGCCTGGGGCGGCGGAGACTACTTCGAGGTGACGCGAACCAGCCCGTTCCGTGAGGCGGCCACCAGCTCGTTCGTGGACGACGTCAACGAGAACTTCGACGCTGTGGTCATCGGCGGGGGCGGGATCTTCCCGCGGCGCAACAACGCCACCGCCGCCTCCGGCTGGCAGTGGAACATCACGACGGACCTGCTGAAGCGGCTGAGGAAGCCGATCATCGTCTTCGGTGCGGGCAATCCCGCCCAGTTCGAGCCGGAGCGGCACAACCAGGTCTTCCGGAAGCACATCAACCAGACGATGTCGCAGAGCATCTTCTTCGGGCTGCGCTCGTCCGGCGCCGTGGACGACATGCGGGCATGGCTGGACGACCCCGCCTCGGCGCCGCAGCTGACCATGCAGCCGTGCCCTACGACCATCGGCAGGGTGCTGCTCCCGCGTGCCGTCGGTGCCGAGACCCTGCCGGACAAGCGGATCGGCATCCAGGTCGGCCTCGAGGCGGCCCACGTCGACTCCGGGCTCGAGCCCGGCGCGATCTTCCCGCAGCTGCGTGACCTGATCGCCAAGCTCCAGGCGGACGGCTGGGACGTCGAGTTCCTGGGCCACAAACGCGCGGACATGAAGTTCTTCCAGGAGTACGGCGCAGACCTCGGGCTGACCGGGCGCGCGCTGTTCGGGAGCACGAAGATGCTGTTCGAGGGTGTGCGGCACTACGCGCGGCTGCCAATCGTCCTGGGCGCCCGCGGACACTCGCAGATGATCCCGTTCGGTCTGGGCAACATCCCGCTGTCGCTGAGCACCAACAACAAGATCAGGTACTTCGCGCAGGAGATCGGGCACCCCGAGTTCCTGATCGACCCGTGGCAGGGCGACTTCGCGAGTGCGGCGCTCACGCAGATCAACGCGGCGGAGGCGCACCGCGCGACGCTGCGCACGGAGCTCGCCGCGACGCAGCAGCGCTTCGTCGACACAACGACCAGCAACCTGTCGACGATCTACGAACGACTGACCGGCGACCGGGTGGTCGCGGACCTCGTGCCCTACAGCGATCGCGAGCTCAGCCTCGCCCAGGCGGACTACGACGACGACTACGAGCGCCGCCGGCTCGTCGAGGAGGGGGCGGCGCACGCGGAGCCGCGCGACTTCGCCCGGCTGTTCGAGCGACTGGAGCGCGACATGGGCGAGATCAAGGCAGAGCTGACCGGGGCGCGCGGAGCCCTCAAGCCCGCCGGTGGCCACAGCGGGCTGACGCTGCCCGCCGGCGTGCGCCGCCGGCTGCGGCCGCTCCGCCGCCTACGCGACCGCCTCGTCGGCACGTGAGCTAGTTCCGCGAAGTAGAGCGCCTGTCCGAGCCTCCCTGGTGTTGTCAGGGAGACTC
>NZ_JBHUUX010000068.1:0-29820 GCF_042670845.1 Promicromonospora sp. NPDC057138
GCATCAGCTGCCCGGCCAGGCGTTCGTCGAGCGGGTGCGCCCGCGCGGCGTCGGCGACCGAGGGCAGCAGACGCGCGTGCTCCCCGGATCGCAGCAGCAGGTAGTTGTGGTCGAGGACGGCGGCAAACCGCTCTGCCTCGAGCCTGACTGCAACGGATCGCAGCCAGTCGCTGTCCAAACCGGAGAACGGCTCGCCCCGCCACAGACTCATCGCGCCTGCCACAGCGCGGCGGTGTCGTCGTCCGCTTGCTTGGCCCGCGCCACGAGCGCGCGGAAGCGGTGCAGGTCCACCGCGGACACGTCAACGGCCAGAACGTAGCCGCTGGACCGGCGGGCCAGGAGTGGTCCGCCTTCGTCCCTGAGCACACCCCGCAGCCGCGATATGTAGCTGTGCAGGGTCTGCCGCGCGCTGGCCGGCGGCGTCGCGCCCCACACTCTGTCGACCAGCTGGTCGAGCGAGACCATGACGCCCGGCTCCGCCAGGAGCGCCGCGAGCACGGCCCGTTGGCGTGCCGACCCGAGCGGCAACGGACCATGCTCGCTGCTCGCAGACACCTCACCGAGCACTTGAAACCAGACCATCTCCGCCCAAACCTCCGCATCGAGCTTCCCCGAAGGTCCGAGGTAGTATCGGGTCACAAGCATCCGCCGGATTCCGGGATAGTCCGAGGCCAGCGGTGTTTCTCCGAGAGTTGCCGAGGTCTCCCGCCGAGCCCAAGATGCGAGGGCCGCATGCAGGGGGTCGGGGGTTCGAGTCCCCCAGCTCCACCCATATGAGTCCACATCTGGGTGGCCGGGCCGCCCGAGTCGGCAACTACGATGTAGTTGTTGGCCACAAAGCGCCCGTCGCGACCTGATCGCCGCCTCCGCCAGACCCGGCCCGTCATCTCCTGGTGAACGGGAGGTATCCGATGCTGTTCAGCGATCGTGCCGATGCGGGACGCCGGCTGGGTGAGCGCCTGGAGCCCTTGCGTGGTGGCGGCGTCGTGGTGCTCGGGTTGCCGCGAGGGGGCGTTCCGGTCGCGTTCGAGGTCGCGCGAGCACTGGACGCTCCGCTCGACGTGATCGTCGTACGCAAGCTCGGCGTGCCGTATCAGCCCGAGCTCGCACTGGGCGCGATCGGCGAAGGCGAAGTCCTGGTCCTCGACGAGGAGGTCATGAGCCACGTGCACCTGGCTCCCGAGGAGCTCGACGCGGTCGAGCGCGCCGAACGGGCCGAGCTGCTGCGCCGCGTGGGGATCTTCCGCGCCGGGTGGCGCCGGATCGCGCTGACCGGCCGAACCGCGCTGATCGTGGACGACGGGGTCGCGACAGGGTCCACCGCTCGCGCGGCGTGCCAGGTCGCACGAGCGCAGGGCGCGGACCGAGTGATCCTGGCAGTGCCCGTGGGGGCCGCTGACTCGATCCGTTCGCTACGGCATGAGGCCGACGATGTGGTGTGCCTGGCGACGCCCGCCCGGTTCATGGCCGTCGGCCAGTGGTACGGCGATTTCCGGCAGACCTCCGACGCCGAGGTTGCCGAGCTCCTCGACCGCGCCGCCCAACGGGACTCGGGGCGGGCTGCCGTCGCCGCCGACGACCCGCCGCACTACGACGAGGAGGTGGAGGTGCTCGTGGACGGGGTACAGCTCGCGGGCCACCTCACCATTCCGGAGAACCCGGCCGGCGTCGTGGTGTTCGCGCACGGTAGCGGAAGCAGCCGCCACAGCCCGCGCAACCGCTACGTCGCGGCGGAGCTCAACCAGGCAGGGCTCGGGACGCTCCTGTTCGACCTGCTCACGCGGGCAGAGGAGCTCGACCGGGCGAGGGTGTTCGACATCGAGCTGCTCGCCCACAGGCTGGTCGAGGTCACCCGTTGGCTGGGTGCCCGGGCGGACGCCGCCGCGCTGGCTGTCGGGTACTTCGGGGCCAGCACGGGGGCCGGCGCGGCGCTGTGGGCCGCGGCAGACCCCACGGTCGACGTGCGGGCCGTGGTGTCACGCGGCGGCAGGCCGGACCTGGCTGCGAGGCGTCTCGCCGTCGTCGGTGCCCCGACGCTGCTGATCGTGGGCGGTCACGACGAGGTCGTGCTGGAGCTCAACCGGCGCGCCCAGGCAGCCATGCGCGGTGTGTGCGAGCTCGCCGTCGTGGCGGGTGCTACCCACCTGTTCGAGGAGCCCGGCACGCTCGGGCAGGTTGCCGGCCTCGCCCGGGAGTGGTTCGTCCGGCACCTCACGCCCACCACGAGTCAAGGAGCCGGGGGCCGGTAGGGCTGGAGTCGCGCCGGCTCAGGGCGCCGCGCCGACGGCGTCGGCCATCGCGCGCACGGCCGCCCGCGCGGGGTCGTGGACCCGGACCTCGATCCGGTGCACGAGCCGGGGCGCTACGAGAGCCACGATCGCGAGGCCGGCGGGCGCGACGTCCGTCGTCGGCGCTGCGTGCAACCCGTGACCCGCGCGGACCAGCGACGCGACCGTGTCCGTCGAGGTCCCGGTGTAGGTGGTCCCGCTGCGCAGGCGGAGCCGCGCGGCGTCGGCGAGGTCCGACGTCGAGCAGGTGGTCCTGGTCGTACCGAGCCACCGTGCGTCGGTGAGGGTGGCCAGGTCGAGCCCCGGTCGTCCCGACAATGGGTGGTCGACGGGGAGCAGCACGCCGATCGGCGCCTCCGCCACCACCCGGACGACCAGGTCCGGGCCGGAGCCGGGCAACGGGTCGCCCGGCGCGGCGATGCCGTCGACGACGGCCGCGTCAGCGCCGCCCGACGTGAGGGCGGCGGCCGCCGCGGCGGCGTCGTCCACGACGACGGCGGAGATCCGGCCGATCACCGGGACGAGGTGCTCCGTGCCCGGCGTGACGGCCACGGAGACCGGCGTGTCCTGGTCGCGCCCGGTGACCCGGGCCACGGCGGCCCGCGCGGCCTGCTCGTGCGCCAGGATCTGCCGGGCGTGCCGGAGGAACTCGCGCCCGGCCGGGGTCGGGGCGACCGTCGGGCGCCGGGTGAGCAGCGGCGTTCCCGCCGTCCGCTCGAGACCGGCGACGTGCTGGGAGACCGCGGACTGGGTGAAGCCCAGGGCGCTCGCGGCGCGCGAGAACGAGCCGGTCTCGGCGACCGTGGCCAGGCTGAGGAGGGCGCGGGTATCCACGGGGCGAGTATCTCCCGGCGCGGGGCCGCGGGTATAAGCGATCCCGATTCGGGCATCGGCATTCATCGTTGGACGTGATGCAGGACGGCGGCCCAGCATGGACGCATGAACCCCACACGCATCGCACTGGTCGGAGATCGCTCGACGGCGGTCCGCGCCCACGAACGGATCCCGGAGATCGCGTCCCGGTACGACGACGTCGACCTGCACTGGCTCCCGACCGCGGATCTCGTGCCTGCTGAGGCGGCGGCGTTCGACGGCGTCTGGGTGGTCCCCGGTTCCCCGTATACCGACGAGGACCGCGTCATCGACACGATCCGCGCCGCCCGGACGGGCGGGACTCCGCTGCTCGGTACGTGCGGCGGGTACCAGCACATGATCCTGGAGTTCGCGCGCAACGTGGTCGGCGTCGGGGCGCGGCATGCGGAGAGCCCGGTCGCGGGTGGGGCGGGCGGCGGTGAGGCAGGCGACGGCGGTTCGGGCGGCGGCGAGGCGGGCGACGCTCCGGCGTCGACCGCGCTGATCACCGAGCTGGCGTGCTCGCTGAAGGGTCGCAGCGGGCAGGTCGACGTCGTGCCGGGGAGCCGGGCGGCCGCGGCGCTCGGCGAGCGGAGCTTCGAGCGATTCCACTGCTCGTTCGGGCTGACCGCGGCGGATGCCGAACCGTTGGTCGCAGCGGGGCTCGTGCTTTCCGGGACGAGCCCCGAAGGTGAGCCGCGCGTGGTCGAGCTGCCGGCGGACGGGTTCTGGCTGGGCACGGCGTTCCAGCCCGAGCTGGCGGACACGCAGCCGCATCCAGTGATCGACGCGTTAGTGACGGCGGCCCGCGAGCGGGCCGTCCGGCGCGTGGCGGATGTCGACGTGGCGGCCGGGCTTGCCGTGACGGCCGGCTCCGACGGGGTGGCCGTCCGGTGAGGTATGTGACCGTGCCGGGCCACGGCGGCTCCGGGCCGGAACATTGGCAGACACTCTGGGAGCGCGAGCTACCCGCCACCAGGTTCCGGCCCGCCTCGTGGGAGGAACCCGATGCGCGGGACTGGGCCGACGCGCTGAGCCGCGCCGTGTCGGGCGGCGAGGGTCCGGTGGTCCTCGTGGCGCACAGTCTCGGCTGCCTCGCCGCCGTCTCCTGGCTCGCCGAGCGCGGGCCGGGCGAGGTGGTCCGTGCCCTGCTCGTGGCCGTCCCCGACCCTTCGGGGCCAGCGTTTCCGGCGTCGGCAACGGCGGGTGGCTTCCGGGTCGTCCGGCGTCGGCTGCCGGTCCCGGTCGCCGTCGTCGTCTCGGAGAATGACCCGTACGCGACTGCTGGCTGGACTTTGGACCTGGCCGCGGGATGGGGTGCGGAGGTGCGGGGGATCGGCGCGGCCGGTCATATGAATGAGGCGAGCGGCCTCGGCGCTTGGCCGGCGGGGCGGGCGATGCTGCATGGGATCGTCCAGCGCGCCGGCCGAGAGCCGGACCTCGTCGTCCCCACCGGCCCGTACCCTGAGTCGGGTGATTGACGGAGCGGGATCCCGCCATGGCATCGCGTATTGGCGCACCTACCTGAGCCTCGGCCTGGGCGAGCTGAGTGCGGCAGTCGTCTTCGTCGTCGTCGTCCAGCCAGTAGTGGCAGGCAGGCTGGACGACGCCGGTGGGCCCGCCCTGTGGTGGGCCATCGCGCCACTGCTGATCGTCCTGCTGCAGGGTGCCGCGTACCGGCTTGCCGCGCGCTCCTGGCTGCCCGGCGCCGACGGTGGCGGTATGCCGCGCGGGTTCGCTCAGGTGTACCCGGACGTTCCGGGTGCTCGACGTCGTCCTGCTGGCCGTCTGCCTCGTCGGGGTGCTGATGACTGGCTCGGGCGCGAGTGCCTTGGTGCTGTGCCTGCTCGTCTGGGCGTCCGAGGCCCTCGAGTATGTGAACTACTTCGTGGTGCGGCTGTCCTATCCGGTAGCCACGTGGTTCGCCCTCGTCGGCCGGCGGGGCAGGCCGGCCTTGGTCCGGGACCTCGCTCGGGCGCGCTGATTCCTCGACCGGGGATCGGGCCGAACTAGGCCGTGTTTCGGAACTCGGCGGTAAGGCCGGTGAGTCCCCGGATATCTACGAACGGATGTACGTACAGATCAGTGGTTGAAGGACTGATCAAGGTTGTTTGTCAGTGGCTGGTGGCAGGATGCTTGGCATGCCCAGGCACACGTCGTTCCGGTTCTGTCTCGACCCGTCGGTCGAGCAGGAACGTGTGCTCTCCCAGCACGTGGGCGCGGCGAGGTTCGCGTTCAACCAGGCCCTGCGCCTGCACAACGACGCGTACGCGGCTGCCCACCGCGGACACTCCCCAGGGGCGGGGTCGGATGGCGACCACCCCGGGAACGGCGACGTCCCGGGTGCTGCTCGGGTGCCGTGGACCGGGTTTGATCTGATCAACGCGTTCAACGCCTGGAAGCGGTCGGAAGCCGCCGGGCGCCAGTTCCTCGTCGACCCGACGGGTACAGCACACGTGGAAGTCACGGGTCTGGTCTGGCAGGGCCAGGTGCTGGCGCAGGTGTTCGAGGAAGCCTGCGTCGACCTCGGCCGCGGACTGAAAGCGTCGAACGACTCACGTACCGGTGCCCGGAAGGGACCGAAGGTCAGGTTCCCGCGCTTCAAGAAGAAGAGCCCGATGGGTGGGTCGTTCCGGATCCGGAACAACGGCAGTGGTGGGCGTCGCAGGATCCGTGTCGGGGACGGGGAACGCCACCGGTCGGTGACGTTGCCGAAGATCGGCACCCTGCGTGTGCGGGAATGCACCCGGCGCCTGCGCCGGATGATCGCCACCGGCCGCGCCCGGATCCTCCACGTGACCGTGAGTCGCGGGGCGAACCGGTGGTGGATCGCTATCACCGTCGAGGCCGCCGACCTGCACCCAACGCACCGGCACCCCGCGCCTCAGCACGCGCCCCTGCCTGTCGAGGTGGGCGACGTGCAGCCCACCCGGGACCGCGAAAAGGGCTGGGTGGGTGTGGATCGTGGCCTACACGTCCTGGCTGTTGCCGGTTCGTCCGACGGCGTCGAGGTTCTGCGGGTCGACAACCAGCGCGCCTTCCGACGCGGGCTGCCACGCTTGCGGCGCCTGTCTCGAGCTGTGTCACGGAAGAAGAAGGGATCGAAGAACCGTCGTAAGGCTGTCGTCCGCTTGTCTCGGCAGCACGCACGGATCCGCAACCGTCGCCGTCATGTGCTGCATCAGGTGTCCAACCAGCTGGTCAAGAACCACGACAGGCTGGTCCTGGAAGACTTGAACATCACCGGCATGCGATCAAACCGCAAGCTCTCCCGCGCCATCTCGGACGCGGCCTGGAGCGAGCTCGCTAGGCAGGCCACCTACAAGCAGGCCTGGCGGGGTGGACAGGTCGTCGTGGCCGATCGGTGGTTTCCGTCGTCCAAGACCTGCTCCTCTTGCGGTGCGCTGCGCAAGGACTTGACGCTCAAAGACCGCGTCTTCGAGTGCCGCGAGTGTGGGCACGTCATGGATCGGGATCTGAATGCCGCAGTGAATCTCGCCGCCTGGGCCGAGAACCACACCCCTACCGTTGATGACGGTGCGGGGCGTGGTGTTGCCCGGGTCGGGGACCGTCAAGCAGCCGGCCCCGTCACGAACGCCCACCGACAGAACACCCCCACCCACCGCGACGTCCGACGTCGCGGCGGTAAGGGACTGGACGACGTGGGAACCAACCCTCAGACCGCACCCGCGGCCTGAGGGTTGGACGCCCGAGAAGGGCGGTGTCTCACAAGCCACACGACTTCTGAAACACGCCGTAGGGTGGACAAAAAGTTCAGACCGGCCCGCTTGGCCGCCCTCCCGGAGGAGTCGCCGTGCGACGCACCTCGCTCGCCACGAGCGCGCTGAATGTACTGCTGCGCCCGACGACCGCCGGGATGCGGACACCTGACCGCACGTTCGACAGGCTCGTCGCCACGGCAGAGCGAAGGACGAGGGCCGACGCGGCGGCGGTCCCGGAGTTCGTCGCCGACCTCCGCGTCGTACTCCACTCCTTCGCCTCGTGCCCGGGGCTGAGCCCGATGGGCTGGCAGAGCGTGGTCTCCGACATCGGCGTCCGCCTCGAGAACCGGCTCCGGATCGACCGCCTGATCCGCCAGATCCCCGAGATCGAGGACGAGCCGATCGAGAACCCCGTCATCATCACCGGCCTGCCCAGGACGGCGACGACCCTGGCGCACAACATCCTCGCCGGCTCGGCGGGCCATCGCGGCCCAGCCCTGTGGGAGCTGCTGTTCACGGACATCGACCGCGGCGAAGGCGCCGCGCGAGCGCACATCGAGGACACGCGGAAGATGGCGCGCGCCTTCATGCGCCTGGCCCCGGCCTTCCGGGTGATCCACCCGCTCGACGCCGAGAAGCCTGACGAGTGCAACTACGTGCTGCCGCACGGGAGCTCGCACCTGGCCCGTGCCGACATGCCCGACTACAACCGCTGGCAGCGCGACCGGAACTACCTGCCGGACTACGCCTACCTCAGGCAGGCTGTCCAGGTGCTGCAGTACGGCCGCGAACGCAGGCGGTGGATCCTGAAGTCGCCCATGCACCTGGGCCACCTTCCGGAGATCCTTGCGGTGTTCCCCGGTGCGACGATCGTGTGGACCCACCGCGATCCGGCAGCCGCGATCGGGTCGGTGTGCTCCCTGGTGGAGACCACGCAGGCGCTCCACGTCCGGCGCCCCGACCCGCAGGCCATCGGCCGGACGTGGCTGGAGCTGCAGGCCTCGGCCGTCGAGCGGGCGCGTGCGGCGCGGGCCGCCGCTGAGGGAGTGTCGTTCGTCGACGTCCCCTACGCCTGGCTGGCCGCGGAACCGCACGCGCGCATGCCGGAGCTCTACGACCGGATCGGTGCCACCTGGACCGACCGCGACGCCGGAAACCTCGACGCCGCGCTCGCGCGTGCGCGTTCGGGGCGGTCGCACGAGTACGAGCTGTCCCGGTACGGGCTAACGGCGGCGGACGTCGGAGCGGCGTTCGGCGACTACTCGGAGAGGTACTGCGCGACCTGACGGAAGCGCTGCAGGGTTCAGCCTCGGCATCTGGATGATCCGGGTGCCGAGGCTCGCGGCTTGTGTTCCGTGACGCTTGGCTGGCGCCTCGTCTGGCCGCGGGCGGTCGGTACGTGGTGGCCACAGTGACACCGACCGGGCACGAGTACCTGTCGGTGATGCCGGAGCCGCCGCGTCCGGTCCGTCACGGTCGAGCCCGTGATGAGCGCGGCACTCTGAGCTGCACGGCTGCGCCAGGGGCGATCGCGCGTCCCCGAGGGCGGCCGCGCCGACGTCGGGCACGCGCGCGTCCTTCGCGCGCCGACCTGGCCTGGACCTGATCCGGCAAGCCCGAGTCCGCCACGGCGCACCCGCCGTGGCGGCCATAGGTGTGCCTGGCAACCACTGTGTCCGATCGCCGCCAGACCGTGGCGCGCGAGACGGTGCAAGATGCTCAGGTGTCCGACTTCGAGCCGTACTACCGCGCCATGGCCAGCCGCGATCAGCGGTTCGACGGCCGTTTCGTGGTCGCCGTGACGAGTACCGGTGTGTACTGCCGTCCCACCTGCCCCTCCCGCACCCCGCTCCGAAAGAACGTGCGCTTCTTCCAGCTCGGGGCGGCGGCGGAAGCGGCCGGATTTCGGGCCTGCCGCCGGTGTCGCCCTGACGTGGGGCCGTCCGACCCCGCGTGGAACGTCCGCGGTGACCTGGCGGCCAGGGCGCTTCGCCTGATCGCGGGCGGCTCGGTCGATCTGGAGGGCGTCGGGGGACTGGCACGCCGGCTCGCCGTCAGCGAACGGCATCTACATCGACAGCTCGTGGCGGAGGTGGGCGTCGGCCCGCAGATGCTGGCCATCAGCCGCCGCGCCCATGTGGCGAGGCTGCTGATCGAATCGAGCGCGATCCCGCTTGCGGATGTCGCGTTCGCTGCGGGATATGCCAGCGTGCGGCAGTTCAACGATGGCGTGCGTTCGGCGTTCGGCCGTTCGCCCAGCGAGCTCAGAGGCACGGTGTCCGGTGACGGCCAGCTCGAGGTCCGGCTGCGGTACCGCGAGCCTCTGCCGGTCGCTCCGTTGCTCGACTGGCTCGGCACCCGCGCGATTCCAGGTGTCGAGGCCGTCGACGACGGGCACTACCGCCGCACGCTGCGGCTACCGCACGGGAGCGGGTTGGTTGACGCGGCATTCGATACCGGGCCGGGCGGTGGGGGCGTCCTCGTCGTGCGGTTGTCGCTGGCCGATCTGCGCGACGTCACCGCCGCCGTCGCGCGCTGCCGCGAGATCTTCGATCTCGACGCCGATCCCGCGTTGATCTCCGACGATCTCGAGTCGGACCCGGCGCTCGGTCCGCTGGTACGCGCCAGACGGGGGCTGCGGGTACCCGGCTGCGCAGACGGATTCGAGCTGGCTGTCCGTGCAGTGCTCGGCCAACAGATATCGCTTGCGGCAGCACGGACATTCGGCGGGCGGCTTGTGGCTCGTTTCGGGGAGCCGCTCGTCCGCCCGGAGGACCCGGGGGACTTGTGGCAGCTGTTTCCCACGGCCGACGCGCTGGCCGATGCGGACCTCGAGGCGATCGGGCTCACGAGGCGGCGCGCGGGCACGCTGCGGGCACTGGCGCGTGCCGTGTGCGCCAACCAGATCGTGCTGGACCGGGGAGTGGACCGCGAGGAGTGTGTGGCGGCCCTGCGCTCCGTTCCTGGGGTCGGGCCGTGGACCGCTGGATACATCGCGATGCGCGCCCTCGGCGATCCGGATGTTCTTCCCCACAACGATCTGGGGCTGCGCGAGGCCGCCCGACATCTCGGTATCGCAGACAACCCGCGTGGCTTGGCAGCCCAAGCCGAGGCGTGGCGGCCGTGGCGTTCGTACGCGGCGATGCAGCTGTGGGCTGCCCTACCTGAAAGGCCGTGATGCGGCGATACCTGCATGTCCTCCGTAATGCCGATTTCCGCCGGCTGTGGTTGGGGGCCACGGTGTCCACCATGGGCGACGGCATGACGTTCGTGGCCCTGTCCTGGCTCGTGCTGTCCAGACCGGATGGCACCGCTCAGCTGGGACTGCTCGGCATCTGCTACACCGCCCCGGTTCTGCTGGGCGGCCTGGTGGTCGGGCCGTTGCTGGACCGATTCGACAAGCGAGCCGTGCTGATCGCCGACAGTCTCCTCCGTGCCGCCGTCGTCGCCTCGATTCCACTGACTGCCGTGCTCGCCACCACACCTGCCTGGCTGCCGTTCGTCGTCGCCGCTGTCTACGGGCTTCTGAAGATGGTTCCGCTGGCGGGTTTTCCCGCGGCGATTCCCCAGCTGGTCGACGACGCCGATCTTGAACCCGCCAACGCGCTGGAGAGCATGAGCTTCAGCATCGCGGGCGTCGCAGGCCCGGCCGCGGCGGGATTGTTGATCGCCCAGTTCGGTGCGGCCGGCGTCCTGCTGATCGACAGCGCCTCGTTTGTCGTCTTCGCCCTTGCCGCAGCGATGGTTCGGCGATCGCTTCGGCCGATATCGGCGGCGGAGCGGGAACCGGGCGCGCCTGCCCGTTCACTGTCACTCGCTCACCTCGCCAAGGACCGGGTCATCGTCGCCACGACGATCGCCTTCATGGCGTTCAACATCGCCGAAGGCATGCTGCTCGTCACCGCGCCATGGCTCGCCAAGAACCACCTGGCGGACGGCGCCGCGGCGCTCGGCATGCTCCTGTCGGCCATGGCCGCCGGCGAGGTGGTCGGCGCTGCCTCGGCGGGGCATCGTCAGCCGCAGCGGTCGCTGGTCAGAGCGATCGGGCTTGTTCAGGCCGCCGCCGCCGTAGCATTCCTTGCCGTCCTCGCAGCTCCTCACCAGATCCTGGTCGCCGGGGGGTTCTTCGCCATCGGCCTGTTCAGCGCACCGATGACCGTCTGGGCCCAGTCGCTGCGGATGCGCCGCATAGCGCCGGGACTGCACGGCCGAGCCTTCGCCGCCCTGCGCACTCTCATGCAGGCCACTCCGCCTCTCGGATCGGCGATAGCGATCCCGCTGCTCGCGAACGGCCAGCTCGCCGCCGCGGCGATCACGATGGCGCTCATCGCAGGCCTGCCGAGCCTGTACCTCGTCGTCACCGGCAGAGCCATCTCGCCCGGGCTGCGGCCGTCTGACCGCGACCTTGACCGCACCCGCTGACCACAACCTGTGGCCGCCACAACACCGTGGCGGCCACCGGCGTGCCTGGTCAGGTGTCGAGCACGGTGGGACGCCGCAGCAGCATGAACTTCGCCGCCAGCTGGGTGAAGGTGTTGAACAGGGCTGATCCGGAGCCGGCGTCCTCGACGGGGACGCGGGCCTGACCGAGCGGACCCGCGACGACCTCGCGGCGTTCAGCGGTGCCGAGCTGGAATCCATCCTGCGGTTCGTCAACGCCAGCAGGCTCAGTGCGGAAGGCGCCGTCCGCAGCCTGCGAGACGAGTAGCGGAACCGGCGGCCGCCGGCCCTAGGCCGGGAAGACGCAGAACTCGTTCCCCTCGGGGTCGGCCATGACCACCCAGTCCTCGTGCCGGCCGATCTCGCTGGCCCCCGCCGCGATCAGCCGCGCCACCTCGGCCTCCCGATCGGCGGCGCGCAGGTCGAGGTGCACGCGGTTCTTCACCGTCTTGGGCTCCGGCACGCGGTTGAAAAACAGCCGGGGGAGACCGCCGTCGGGCGCCTCGACCAGCACGGACGGGTCGTCCTCCGGGTCGTCGACGCCGATGGTGCGCAGGCGCGCCAGCTCCTCGTCGTCGTAGGGCGCTACGTCGTAGCCGTCCATGGCTGTCGCCCAGAACCGCGCCAGGGAGGCGGGGTGGCGGCAGTCGAACACCACGTCCTTGAGGGTCGCCATGCCGGCAACCCTAGACCGCGGCCGGCACGTGCTCGGGCTCAGCCCCGGAGCTCCTCCACGGAGGCGCCCGGCTGCTCGGTGAGGTCTGCCTCGTCCTGCGTGGCGGCCCAGGAGGCGAGCATCGCGAGGCCGTCCGCGGCGGGGGTGCCGGCCGAGGCGGTGTACACGTTGAGCACCAGGCCGGGCTCGGAGGGCAGCTCCATCGACTCGAAGCTCAGGTCGAGCCGGCCGACCACGGGGTGCCGCAGGCGCTTCTGGCCGCTGCGGTGCAGCCGCACGTCGTGCGACGCCCACCGCTGGCGGAACAGCTCGCTCCGGGTGGAGAGCTCGCCGACCAGCGCGACCAGGTCGGGGTCGTGCGGGTTGCGTCCGGCCTCGAGGCGAAGGTAGGATGCCGAGTCGCGCGAGACCGTCTCCCAGTCCACGAAGAACTCCCGGGCGGCCGGATCGAGGTAGACGAACCGGGCCGTGTTCGCCGGGCGGCGCGGGTCGGCCAGCACCGGCGCGTACAGGGCCCTGCCCAGGCGGTTCATCGCCACGATGTCGTGCCGGCCGTTGCGCACCCACGCGGGTGCGTCGCTGATCGCGTCGAGCACCCGCTGCACGGCGGGCCGCACCGTGCTCGGGGCTCGCCGCCGTCGGGCACGGCCGGAACCTGCCGTGCGGGCGAGAGTGAAGAGGTGATCGCGTTCCGCCTCGTCGAGCTGAAGCGCGCCGACCAGGGCGTCCAGCACGCTGTCCGAGGCGCCCGAGAGGTTCCCGCGCTCCATCCGCACGTAGTAGTCGACGGAGACGCCGGCCAGCATCGCCACCTCCTCGCGGCGCAGGCCCTTCACCCGCCGGTTGCTTCCGTAGGCGGGCAGGCCCGCCTGTTCTGGTGTGATGCGGGCCCGCCGCGAGCTGAGGAACTCGCGGACCTCGGTGCGGTGGTCGATCTGTCCCATGACCACACGGTAAGCCGGTCCGCCCCGGCGTGGGAGGCACTGGCGTTACCCGGAAGGGCCGGGCCGCCAAGGCGGCGGATCCGGCCCCCGGGTGCCAGGGCTCAGGCCTCCGGGATCTTGAAGCCCGCAGTCTCCAGGGTGAGCGACGCCGGCTCAGGGCCCCGCCGCACGCCCTCGTCGAGCGCGTCGATGGCCCGCAGCTCGGCCTCGGTGAGCTCGAAGCCGAAGACGTCGAAGTTCTCCTCGATCCGGTGCGGCGTGACCGACTTCGGGATGGCCGACCGGCCCTCCTGCAGGTGCCAGCGCAGCATCACCTGGGCCGCTGTCTTGCCGTGGGCAGCGGCGATGCCCGCGATGGTGGGGTCGTCGAGCGTGCTGGTGCCGCCCGTGCGGTAGAAGGTGATGCCGCCGATCGGGGACCAGGCCTGCGAGAGGATGCCGCGCTCGGCGTCGGCGGCCAGCACGTCGCGCTGGGCGAAGTACGGGTGGATCTCGATCTGGTTGACCGCGGGCACCACCGACGTCGCGCCGAGGAGCTCGTCGAGGTTCTCGCGCATGAAGTTGCTGACGCCGATCGCGCGGACCTTGCCGTCGGCGAGCAGCTGCTCCAGCGCCCGGTACGCGTCGATCGTCAGATGGAAGTCGGTGGGCAGCGGCTGGTGCAGGATCAGCAGGTCGAGCTGGCCGACGCCGAGCTTGGCCGCCGACTTCTCGAAGGCGTGCAGCGCCGCGTCGTAGCCGTAGTCGCTGATCCAGACCTTGGTCTCGACGAAGATCTCGGACCGGTCGAGGCCGGAGCGGCGGATCGCCTCGCCGACCTCACGTTCGTTGCCGTAGGCGGCGGCCGTGTCGATGTGCCGGTAGCCGGTCCGCAGCGCGGCCTCGACGGCGACCACGGTCTCCGCGGGCGCCGTCTGGAAGACGCCGAAGCCCAGGGCGGGCAGCTCGACGCCGTTGTTCAGGGTCAGGTGTGTGGTCATGTGTGTTCCTCCCACCAACCATGGGAACCCGCGAGCGCGGCCTGAGGGAGTGACTGGCATTACCGGTCACAGCAGGGCATGCCAGCGGCGGCGGCCTGTGCCTACGGTCGAACCATGGACATCGACCCCCGCACCCCGACCGTCAAGAACCCGCCCGAACGGTTCACCGGCGACGTCTGGCTCGATCCGATCGCGGCACCGCGCACGGAGGGTCAGCGCATGATCGTCGCCAAGGTCCGGTTCGCCCCCGGAGCCCGCACGGCATGGCACTCGCACGCGCTCGGCCAGACGCTGCACGTGACCCAGGGCGTCGCCTGGGTGCAGGCGCGCGGCGGCGACCGGGTCGAGCTGCACGCCGGTCAGACCGCCTACTGCCCGCCGGGCGAGGAGCACTGGCACGGGGCGGCGGCCGACAGCTTCATGGAGCACCTCGCCATGCTCGACAATGCCGACGACCCGGACACCACGACCACCTGGCTCGAGCACGTCACCGACGAGGAGTACGACCGGGCGAGCTGAGCGCGCCGCATCACGAACCCCGCGTGGCTCCGTGCGACGTCCACCCTGGGGTGGACACGATCCGACCTGGGGCCGATGTGCGCGGCGGCGCCGGTCCATAGATTCTGTGCCATGACTACGGCCGCACAGACCTCGTCCGCCCCAGCGCTCATCTCTCGCCCGGTGATCCGACTCGGGATCGTCGTGGTCCTGAGCTTCCTGCTGGGCGGCCTGACGTCGTACGCGCAGGGGTTCCTGCCGGACGCCTTCGAGTCGTTCGCCAACTCGGCCAGCGGCTGGACGGTGCTCACCGCGCTGCTCGTGTACTGGTCCCGGGCGCGCACCGTGCCCGCAGCGGTGCTGGGGGCGGTGAGCTTCGTGCTGCTCGTGCTCGGGTACATGGTGGCGGCCCAGGTGCGCGGCTTCGTGTACGACCCGCTGCACTTCTCCGTCGTGGGAGTGGTCGCCGGGCCGTTCGTGGGAGCGGCCGCGTCGTGGCTGCGCGCCACCGGTGTCCGGGCGGCCCTCGGCACGGCGCTGCTCGCCGGCATCGGCGTGGGGGAGTCCGTGTACGGGCTGACGATCATCCGCGAGACGACGAGCCCCGTCTACTGGACCGTGATCGGCGTCGCCGGCCTGGCGCTGGTGACCGTGATGCTCGTCCGTCGCGTCCGGGGCGCGCTGCCGGTCGCGCTGGCGTCAGGTGGACCGGTGGTGCTCGCGGCAGTCTTCAACCTTGCCATCGTCAACCTTCCGTACATGCGGTTCTAGCTACACCTCGACCAGGTGTTCTATCGCCTCCAGCATCTCGGCCACCGATCCGGCGGGGTCGGTGATCGGCATCTGCACGTGGGCGATCGAGCCCCGTGGCGAGACCAGCAGGCTCTGGCGCTTGTACCGCTCCTGACCCGCGGTGCGGAAGATCGGGAGCCGGAGGTGAGCCGCCAGCAGCGCGTCGCCGTCGGACGCGAGGCGGTAGGGGAGGCCGGCGAAATCGGCGAACGCGTCGAGCTCGTCGGTCTGCTGCGTGCTGATCCCGATCACGTCCGCGCCGAGCGCCGCGAAGTCGGCGTGCCGCGACGCGTAGGTGGTGGCCTCAAGGGTGCAGCCCGCCGTTCCCGGCATCTGCCCCCATGCGGGCGGCGCGTCGCCGGGTGCGAACGCGCCGGGGAACAGGAACAGGACCCGCCACCTCTCGGTCGTCTCCCCGCCGACGTCGACGGCGGTCCCGTCGTGGGCGGTCAGCGTCAGCTCCGGTATGGGCCGGCCCACCAGCTCGTGGACGCGCCGGGCCTCCGCGGAGTCGCCGGCCGATGACGCGGAGACGCTGCCGTCGCCCAGCAGGTACCGGTCGCCGAACTCCTGCATGGCGACCAGGACCGAGAGCAGGCCTTCACCCTTCGGGGTGAGCACGTAGTCGTGGCGCGGTGGGCGTTCGGAGTAGGCGCGCCTGGTCAGGATCTCGTGGCCGACCAGCGTGGCGAGCCGTTCGGTCAGGGCGCGTCTGCTGATGCCGAGCTCGCCCTGGATACGGTCGAACCGGGCGCGGCCGCCCGCGATCTCGCGCAGCACGAGCCAGGTCCACCAGTCGCCGACCACGCCCATCGTCTGGGCGATGCCGCAATCGGTGTCGGAGAGATCTGCGTACCGCATGGGCCCCATCCTGGCGTATTCGTCGTCGTGACCATGTCCAGCTAGTGTACGTTCCAAAATGGAACTCACTAGGAGAGTGGAGCACATGGCGCGGATCGAACCGGCCTCGACCACCGTCGGTGCATCGCCGGGCGCGAGGGCCTTCTGGACCTACTGGACGGCGAGCGCGACGAGCACGCTCGGCACCGGCGTCACCACCGTCGCCCTCCCGCTGGTCGCGGTGCTCGTCCTGGACGCCGGCCCGAGCCAGATGGGCGTGCTCGCCGCCGCGACCTACGTGGCGTGGCTCGTGCTCGGCCTGCCGGCCGGCGCGCTGGTGGCGCGCTCCCGGGTGCGCGGCATCCAGGTCGCGGCCGACCTCGTCCGGGCCGCCGCGATCGCGTCGGTGCCTGTGGCGTGGTGGCTCGGCGCGCTCACGTTCGGCCACCTCGTCGGTGTGGCCCTCGTGATCTCCTTCGCGAGCGTGCTGTTCGACACAGCGAACACCACCTACTTCGTCTCCGTCGTGCCCAAGGACCGCATCCAGGGCCGCAACAGCCTGATGAGTGCCACGCACGGCGTCGGCGAGCTCGCGGGACCGTCCCTGGGCGGGCTGCTCGTCCAGGCGGTGGGCGCCGTGGCCGCGCTGCTCGTCGACGTCGTCAGCTACATCGCCTCGGCGATCCTGCTGCGGACCCTGCCGGAACAGCCCACGGCGACCGAGGCGGCGTCGGACACCCCGATCCGCACCCTGATCGCCGAGGGGTGGCGGTACGTGAGCCGCCACCCGATCGTCGGCCCGTGCATGTGGGCCGCCACCCTGATCAACGTCGTGTGCGGCGGCCAGCTCGCCCTGTTCACCCTGTACCTGGTGCGTGAGCTGCACGCGCCCGCAGGGCTGGTCGGCCTGCTGCTCGCCGCCGCGGCGGTCGGCTCCATCCTCGGCGCAGGCGCGGTGCCCTGGCTGAGCCGCCGGATCGGCTCGGCGCGGCTGGCGGTCGTCTCGAGCTTCGTGAGCGTCGCAGGAGCGGCGGTGATTCCCCTGGGCGCCGGGGTCGCGGGGATGATCGCCTTCGCCGTCGGCAGTGCGATCTTCTCCATGGGTGTGGTCTGGCTCAGCACCGCCACGCGGACCTACCGGTTCGTGTCCACACCACCAGAGCTGCTGTCCCGCGTCATGGCGACCGTCCGGTTCGTCTCCTGGGGCGGTATCCCCGTGGGCGGGCTCCTGGCTGGGCTGGTCGCCGATGCGGTCGGGCTCCGGGCGGGCATCCTGGCGCTCGCGGTCGCCACGCTCGGGGCGCCCCTCGTGCTGCTGGCGAGCCGGGTGCGCGGGCTGCGCGACTTCCCGGAGGTGTGACGAAACAAGAACAAGACGGGCTCGACCACCGCACCGGTGGTCGAGCCCGTCGAGACCAGGTCAGGCCTGGGCGAAGAACGTCCGCAGGTCCTGGACCACGAGCTCCGGCACCTCCAGGGCTGCGAAGTGGCCGCCCTTCGGGTACTCGGCCCAGTGCTCGATGCGGGCGTTGTCCCGCTCGGCGAGCGACCGGATGGTCTGGAAGTCGTCGGCGAAGACGGCGACGCCGATCCGGCCCGTGCTCACCACGGGCTCCGCGCCGGAGCGCTGCTCGGTGTAGTGGTAGCGCACCGCCGTCGCCGCCGTGTTGGTGAGCCAGTAGAGGCTGACCTGCGCCAGCACCTGGTCGAGGGAGACGAGGCTGGTGCCGTTGCCGAAGTTCTCGAACAGCTCGCTGTAGGCGAGCTGCGCGACGGGCGAGTCGCTGAGCCCGGCGGCGATCGTCTGGGGCCGGGAGGCGTTCATCGCGTTGTACCCGCCCACGCTCTGGAACCACTGCATGTGCGCGAGGGCGGCGAACTCCTTGGGGCCGAACCCGTCCATCTCGCCCTCCGCGCCGGACGGGAACGAGAAGAGCTGTAGCAGGTGGGCGCCGAGGAAGCCCTCGGGGTCCATGACGGCGAGCTCCCGGCCGATCATCGTGCCGGCGTCGCTGCCGTGGGTGCCGTAGGACTCGTAGCCCAGCCGGCGCATCAGGGTGTCCCAGGTGCGGGCGACGCGGGCCATGGTCCAGCTCCCGCCGTCGGACGGCTCGCTGAGCGGGGTGCTGAAGCCGAAGCCGGGGATCGACGGGACGACGACGTGGAAGGCGTCCTCGGCGCGGCCGCCGTGGGCGACCGGGTCGGTGAGCGGGCCGATCATGTCGAGGAAGTCGAGGAACGAGCCCGGGTAGGTGTGGGTCAGGACGAGGGCGCGCGCGCCCGGCTCTGCCGAGCGGACGTGCAGGAAGTGCACGGTCTGCCCGTCGATCTCGGTCAGGAACTGCGGGAAGGCGTTGGCCCGCTCCTCGACCGCGCGCCAGTCGAACGTGGTGCGCCAGCGGTCCACCGCGTTGCGGAGGTACGACTCGGGAGTTCCGTAGTCCCAGGAGTCGCCCGGCGCGGCCGGGGCGAAGCGGGTGCGGGCGAGGCGGTCGGCCAGGTCGTCGAGGTCGGCCTGCGGGATCTCGATGCGGAAGGGGCGGACGTCGGTGCTCATGTCGGTGCTCATCTCACTGGTGACGGTGGTGTCGGTGGTGTTGCTCCTGGTCTCCATGTCTCCGACACTACGGGCGGTTCAGGAACGGTTCTTTCCTCTATTCTGGCGTGGTTCGAAGAACTTTCCGGAACGTCATGAGGAGCCGCGATGAGTACGACGGCGGGGCGGCTGCTCGCCCTCCTGGGCCTGCTGCAGTCCCGTGCCGAGTGGTCCGGCGCCGAGCTCGCGGCGCGGCTCGACGTCACCGGCCGCACGGTGCGCAACGACGTCGCCCGCCTGCGCGACCTCGGCTACCCGGTCGACGCCGTCCGCGGGCCCGGCGGCCGCTACCGGCTGGGCGTGGGCGGCAAGCTGCCCCCGCTCCTGCTCGACGACGAGGAGGCCGTCGCCGTGGCGGTCGGGCTGCGGGCCGCCACCGGCGTCGGCGGGATCGAGGAGAGCAGCGCCCGCGCGCTCGCCAAGCTGGAGCAGGTGCTGCCCGACCGCCTGCGCCGTCAGGTCGCCGCGCTGCGGGACGCCACGAGCGCCGGGCCGGCGAACACGGACAGCAACGTCGAGGACCCCGCCGTCGACCCGGCGCTGCTCACCGAGCTGGCCGCCGCGATCCGCGACCACCAGGGGCTGCGCTGCTGGTACCGCTCCGAGCCGCGGGAGGTGGAGCCGGTCCGGCTCGTGGCCTGGCAGCGGCGGTGGTACCTCGTGGGGCGGGACGTCGGCTCTGGCCGGTGGGAGCCGTTCCGCCTGGACTGGCTGGAGCTGCGCACCCCGGGCGGACGGCGGTTCGTGCCCACCGACCCGCCGTTCGACCTGACCGAGTTCGTGGTCCGGGAGGTGGCCCGGACGGGCTGGGCGGTGCACGCCCGGATCCTGGTGCACGCTCCGGCCGAAGAGGTGCTCGCCCGCGTCAACCCGGCGGTCGGCACGGTCGAGCCGCGCGACGACGGGACGAGCGTGCTGGTCACGGGCGGGGACAGCCTGGAGACGGTGGCCGTGTGGATCGGCATGCTCGGGCTCGACTTCACGGTCCGGGAGCCGCAGGGGCTGGTCGACCACCTGGCGGAGCTGTCCCGGCGGTACGCGGCGGCGGTACACGGGTGAAAACTTGACCGATTCCAGAAAGACCGACAGGGTGTGACCATGGTCACGGCTGCGCCACATCCAGCCGTCGGGCACCGTCGCCCGCTACGAGACCCGGGTGGGCGTCAACCACCACCACGTCGTCTGCCGGTCACCACCGCCAACGGCTCGTGATCGCCGGCTCGTGATCGACGCGAGCGGCACGTCCGGAAGGAATCCATGTCTGAGAACCAGGGAAACGTCTACCAGGCGAACGAGGAAGCGGCGGCCGGCGGCTGCCCGGTGGTGCACGGTGCGGGTGCGCGCGCGCCGCACCCCACGGAGGGCGGCGGCAACCGCCAGTGGTGGCCGAACCGGCTCAACGTGAAGATCCTCGCCAAGAACCCCGCCGTGGCGAACCCGCTGGGCGCGGAGTTCGACTACGCCGAGGCCTTCGCGAGCCTCGACCTGGCCGCCGTGAAGCAGGACATCGCCGAGGTTCTCACCACCTCGCAGGACTGGTGGCCCGCTGACTTCGGCCACTACGGGCCCCTCATCATCCGCATGGCCTGGCACAGCGCGGGCACCTACCGCTCGCACGACGGCCGCGGCGGTGGCGGCGCGGGCCAGCAGCGCTTCGCCCCGCTGAACAGCTGGCCGGACAACGGGAACCTCGACAAGGCGCGGCGTCTGCTGTGGCCGGTGAAGAAGAAGTACGGGCAGAAGCTCTCCTGGGCCGACCTGATGATCCTCTCCGGGAACGTCGCGTTGGAGTCGATGGGCTTCAAGACCTTCGGCTTCGCCGGCGGCCGCGCCGACGTCTGGGAGCCGGACGAGGACGTGTACTGGGGCCCCGAGACCGGGTGGCTCGACGACGAGCGGTACAGCGGCGACCGCGAGCTGGAGAACCCGCTGGCTGCCGTCCAGATGGGCCTCATCTACGTGAACCCGGAGGGGCCGAACGGCAACCCGGACCCGCTGCTGGCCGCCCGGGACATCCGGGAGACGTTCCGCCGCATGGCGATGAACGACGAGGAGACCGTGGCGCTGATCGCCGGCGGGCACACCTTCGGCAAGACCCACGGCGCGGCGCCCGACCACCATGTCGGCCCGGAGCCCGAGGCGGAGGGCATCGAGGCGCAGGGGCTCGGCTGGAAGAACGCCTTCGGCGCCGGCCATGGCGGCGACACCATCACGAGCGGCCTCGAGGTCACCTGGACCAGCACGCCGACCCAGTGGGGCAACGGGTTCTTCCACAACCTGTTCGAGCACGAGTACGAGCTCACGCAGAGCCCGGCCGGCGCGAACCAGTGGGTCGCCACGAGCGGCGAGGGCACCATCCCCGACGCGCACGACCCGTCGAAGAGCCACTCCCCGACGATGCTCACCACGGACCTGGCGCTGAAGCTGGACCCGGTCTACGAGCGGATCTCGCGCCGCTTCTACGAGAACCCCGACCAGTTCCAGGACGCGTTCGCGCGCGCCTGGTACAAGCTGACCCACCGCGACATGGGCCCCAAGGCCCGCTACCTCGGCCCCGAGGTCCCCGAGGAGACGCTGATCTGGCAGGACCCGGTGCCGGCCGCGCCCGCCGAGGTGATCGGCGACGCGGAGGTCGCGACGCTCAAGGGCCTGATCGCCGGCTCCGGCCTGACGGTGGCGCAGCTCGTGTCCACGGCGTGGGCGTCTGCGGCGTCGTTCCGCGGCAGCGACAAGCGCGGCGGCGCGAACGGTGCGCGCATCCGACTGGAGCCGCAGAAGGACTGGGAGGTCAACAACCCGACCGAGCTGGTGCCCGTGCTGCGCGCGCTGGAGGGCGTCCAGGAGAGCTTCAACGCCTCCTCGTCGGTCCCGGTCTCCTTGGCGGACGTGATCGTGCTGGCCGGCGCCGTCGGCGTCGAGCAGGCCGCGCAGGCGGCGGGCCTGGACGTCGAGGTGCCGTTCACGCCCGGGCGCGTGGACGCGACCCAGGAGCAGACCGACGTCGAGTCGTTCGCGTGGCTCGAGCCGGCCGCGGACGGGTTCCGGAACTACGTCGGCAAGGGCAACCGCCTGCCCACGGAGTACCTGCTGCTCGACCGGGCGAACCTGCTGAACCTGAGCGCGCCGGAGATGACGGTCCTGGTCGGCGGCCTGCGCGTGCTGGGCGCCAACTACGACGGGTCGTCGCTGGGCGTGCTGACCGAGACCCCGGGCGCGCTGACCAACGACTTCTTCGTCAACCTCCTCGACCTGGGCACCACGTGGACGTCCACGTCCCAGGACCAGGAGGCCTTCGAGGCGCGCGACGAGTCCGGGACGGCCAGGTGGACCGGCAGCCGGGCCGACCTGGTGTTCGGCTCGAACTCCGAGCTGCGTGCGCTCGCCGAGGTCTACGCGAGCGACGACGCCAGGGAGAAGTTCGCGCGGGACTTCGTCCAGGCATGGGCGAAGGTCATGGACCTCGACCGGTTCGACGTCGCCTGACGGCTGAGCAGGAACGACTGGTTACCTCTGGCGTCGGCTACGGCCGGCGCCAGAGGCCTTTTCGGACGCCGGCCCCGGGCCGAGCTGCCTCGGCAGCCCGCGCAGCATCGACCCGAGGATCCGGGCCAGCCGCGGCTCGACGTCGACCAAGGCGTGCGAGAGCCGCGGGTCCGACTGGTAGAGGGCCGCGACCTCGGGCGCCGGGGTGGCGATCTGATGGAACGTCCCGGCCATCGACGTCGACGCCGCGACGAGGTCGACGCCGTCCTGTTCCGTCAGGCCGGGCAGGGCCGCGCGGACGGCCGGCACGATCTGGCCCAGCCCGTCGCGGGTCGTGAGCTTGAACTCCCTGACTCGCTCCAGCGACACGTTCCGTTCGAGGTTCAGCGGCGTCTGTGCGAGCAGGTCGCAGAACATCGGGCGGGCGGCGAGAGTCGCGGCGAACGTCGCGGCGACGGCGTCCGCGTCGGGCCGCTCGATGGCGCGCAGCCGCTCGGCGAGCGCGGGGGCCCAGTCCCTCCAGCCTTCGGCGGTGAGCCGCAGGAAGATCTCCTCGCGCGTCTCGAAGTACCGCAGCATCGCCGACTTGTGCATGCCCACGGCGTCGGCGATGTCGGTCAGCGTCACCTCCCGGATGCCCCGTTCGGCGCCGAGCCGGCGGGCGGCGTCGAGGATGGCGGCCTCGCGGACGAGCTTGGCCTCGGGGGAGCGTGCTCGCTGGAAGTCCCGAGTCGTCATCGTCACATCTTAGCGCAACGGTGTTGCGCAAGTTAAGGCAACGGTGTTTTATTAGAGCCATGCAGCAGACATGGTTCATCACCGGTTCATCCCGCGGCTTCGGCCGTTCCCTCGCTCGCGCCGCGCTCGCCGCCGGCGACCGGGTCGCCGCCACGGCGCGGCGCCCCGAACGGCTCGACGACCTCGTGGCGGAGTTCGGCGATCGGGTGCTCCCGCTCCGGCTCGACGTGACCGACCCGGGCGCGGCCCGTGCCGCCCTCGCCGATGCCGCCGCCCGGTTCGGGCGGCTCGACGTGATCGTCAACAACGCCGGCTACGCCAACGTGTCGCCGATCGAGACCACCGACGACGCCGACTTCCGCACCCAGTTCGAGACCAACTTCTGGGGCGTCTACAACGTCTCCAAGGCGGCGATTCCGGTGCTCCGCGCGCAGGGCGGCGGCCTCGTGGTCCAGTTCTCGTCGACCGGCGGACGGGTCGGCGGCTCGCCGGGCATCGCGTCCTACCAGGCGGCGAAGTTCGCCATCGACGGCTTCAGCCGTGTGCTGCGGGTCGAGACGGCGCCGTTCGGCGTCAAGGTGCTCGTCGTCGAGCCGAGCGGGTTCCGGACCGACTGGGCCGGTGCCTCCATGACCGTGCACGACGCCCCTGCCGGGTACGAGTCCACCGTGGGTGCCATGAACTCCCGGATGCGCCAGGGTGGTGCCGGTACGGCCGGCGACCCCGACCGGGCCGCCGAGATCCTCGTCGCGCTGGCCAAGCGGGACGACCTCCCCGACAACCTGCCGCTCGGCGTCAACGCCACCGAGATGTCGGTCGCGCAGGACCGCCGGCTGCTGGAGTCGGACCTCCGGTGGAGCGCCGTGAGCCGGTCCGCAGACTTCGGGGAGCCGTTCCCGGTGGAGCTGCCGGCCTGACGGGTCGGCATAGCCCGCTCATCTGTGATCGCCCTTTGCTCATCTGTTAGCCTGGCGGCTGGTTCAACGGAGTCGGAAGGGCGGCGGAGGAGCACGATGACGGCACTCGACGAAGAGACCGTGGGCAGCCTGGTGGCGTCCGCGCCGAGCGGCGCGGAGCTGACGGTTCCCACCTATGACCGCACCCGGCTGACCACCGGGATCGTCCATCTCGGGGTCGGTGGCTTCCACCGCGCGCACCAGGCGATGTACCTCGACCGGTTGATGGCCGAGGGCAAGGCGCTGGACTGGGCGGTCTGCGGCGTCGGCGTCCTGCCAGGGGACGCGCGGATGCGCGACGCGCTGAACGCCCAGGACGGCCTCTACACCCTGGTGCTCAAGCACCCGGACGGGCGCCTGGAGGCGCGCGTGATCGGGTCGATCAAGGAGTACCTGCTGGCCCCCGACGACCCGGAGACCGTGCTCGAGAAGATGGCCTCGCCCGAGGTGCGCATCGTCTCGCTCACGGTCACCGAGGGCGGGTACAACATCCACCACGTCACCGGCGAGTTCGACCTGGACAACCCGGCGGTTGCCGCGGACCTGGCCGACGGCGCCGTCCCGGCGACGACGTTCGGGCTGGTCACCGAGGCCCTGCGCCGTCGGCGGGAGCGGGGCGTGCCGCCGTTCACCGTGCTGAGCTGCGACAACATCCAGGGCAACGGCGAGGTCGCGCGGCGTGCGTTCACCACGTTCGCCCGCGCCAAGGACGCCGACCTCGCGGGCTGGATCGAGGAGCACGTCGCGTTCCCCAGCTCCATGGTCGACCGGATCACGCCCGTCACCACGGACGCCGACCGCGCCATGGTCGCCGAGCGCTTCGGCGTCGACGACGCCTGGCCCGTGGTCGCCGAGCCGTTCGAGCAGTGGGCGCTGGAGGACAGCTTCCCCACCGGCCGTCCCCCGTTCGAGGACGCCGGCGTGCAGGTCGTGGCCGACGTCGAGCCGTACGAGCTGATGAAGCTGCGCCTGCTCAATGCGGGCCACCAGGCCCTGTGCTACGTCGGCTACCTGTCCGGGTACCGGTACGCGCACGAGGTGGCGGGCGAGGACGTGTTCGCCCGGTTCCTGCTCGGCTATATGGACGACGAGGGCACGCCCACGCTCGCGCCCGTGCCCGGCATCGACCTGGGCCTGTACAAGCGCACGCTGATCGAGCGCTTCGCCAACCCGCACGTCGCGGACACGCTGGCGCGGCTGTGCGCCGAGTCGTCGGACCGGATCCCGAAGTGGCTGCTGCCCGTGGTCCGGCACCACCTGGCGACGGGCGGGCCGATCGGGCACGCGGCGCTCGTCGTCGCCTCGTGGGCCCGGTACGACGAGGGGGTCGACGAGGCTGGCGAGCCCATCACCATCGTCGACCGCCTCGCCGACCGGCTGCACCAGGCCGCGCTCGCGCAGCGGGCCGACCCGCTCGCGTTCCTGCGCGACCGCGAGGTGTTCGGCGACCTGGTCGACGACGAGCGGTTCACCTCGGCCTACACGGCGGCGCTCGACTCCCTGCACAACAAGGGCGCCCGCGCCACGGTCGAGGCCCTCGTAGCCCGGCTCGCGAAGTAGAGCGCCTCTCCGCGGACGCCCGCTCTACCTCGGCAAGCCGGGTTCCGCGAAGTAGAGCGTGTGTCCGTGGACGCACGCTCTACTTCGGCGAATCCGGGTTACTGACGTAGAGCGGGCGTCCGGTGGGCTCACTGCTCCAGGAGGGATTCCAGGGCTGTGGCCGCCGCGTCGTCTATGACCAGGGTGTTGGCCACGCCGCCGGTCACCGCCGCCACCAGGCCCGGCGCGACGGCGGCGCCGTAGCCGATCGCGATGACCTGGGGCGTCGCGGCGAGCTGTTCGAGCGTCACGCCCACCACCCGCTCGTCGAGGCTGGTCCGGACGGGCCGGCCCTCGGCGTCGAACAGGCGGCCCGAGCACTCGGCGATGACGCCGGCCTCGGTGGCCGCCCGCTGCTCCTCGGTGCTGATCCGCGGGAACACCGTGGAGGTGCGCTCGGACCAGTGGCCGATGGCGACGACGGCGACGTCCAGGTGGTCGGCCTTCGCCAGGGCGTCGGCGATCTCCGGCTGCCGGCGCATGCCCGCGGCGGTGGCGGCGTCGGCCACGAGGAGCGGCGACCAGACGGGCCACGTGCGCACGCCCGGCATCTGCGCGAACGTGCTGATCAGCGCGAGGGAGTTGCCGCTGCCCTCCACGGGCAGCGCCCCGACGAGCTGGACGACGTCGCAGTGGGGGAGCCGGCCGATGTGCCGCACCGCGGCCTCGACCGTGCGTGACCACGAGACGCCGACCGTCGCGCCCTCGGTGATGTGCTCCCGGGCCGCGTGGGCGAGCTCGACGGCGACGTTCTCGCGGGTGGTCGCGGCGTCCTCGCCGCTGGCGGCGATGAGGACCTCGCGCAGTCCGAGCCGGGCCGCGAGGCGCGCGCCGCGCTCGCCGTCGACCCGGGGCGGAGTGATCTCGATGCGCACCACGCCCTCGTCACGGGCCTGCGTGAGCAGCCGCGCGACCTGGAAGCGCGAGATGCCGCGGTCGCGTGCGATCTCCACCTTCGACTTGCCGTCGAGGTAGTAGTCGGTGCTCACCTCGACCATGAGGTTCGAGTAGTTCTGGGTCACCTGCGTCCTCACTCCCGCAGGCGTGAGCGGGAACATCTGAGCGGCTGGAAGGGGAGGGCCTTGCTCACCTGAGCATACCGAACTACGCTGCGGATGCAGATGAGCAAGTCATGATCTCAGATGAGCGCGGCGTGGATGCTGCGCCGAGGAGAGGACGAGGATGTTCCGACCTCTGAGGGGAACTTCGGCGAGGGCGAGGCTGACGGCCGCGACGGCCGCCGTCGCGCTGGCCCTGACCGGCTGTGCCGGAGCAGGCGCCGTGGGCGGCGGTGACGGCGAGCAGATAGTCGTGGCCATCGTGTCCAACCCGCAGATGCAGGACGCGATATCGCTGCAGGACGAGTTTCGCGCCGCCCACCCCGGCGTCGACGTGCGGTTCGTGTCGCTGCCCGAGAACGAGGCCCGCGCCAAGATCACGGCCTCGGTCGCGACCGGCGGCGGTGAGTTCGACGTCGTCATGATCTCCAACTACGAGACGCCCATGTGGGCAAAGAACGGCTGGATCGAGGACCTGCAGCCGTACATCGAGCGCACCGACGGGTACGACGCCGAGGACTTCGTCCCCAGCGTCCGCGAGGCCCTCTCGTACGACGACGACATGTACTCCGTGCCGTTCTACGGGGAGTCGTCGTTCCTGGCCTACCGCACCGACCTGTTCGAGCAGGCAGGGCTTGAGATGCCCGCCGACCCGACGTGGGACGACGTGCGCGAGCTCGCCGGCGAGCTGAACGACCCCGCCCAGGACTTCTCCGGCATCTGCCTGCGCGGCCTGGCCGGCTGGGGCGAGGACATGGCCCCCATGACCACCGTCATGAACACGTTCGGCGGCGGCTGGTTCGACGCCGACTGGAACGCCACACTCGACTCCCCGGAGAGCCGCCAGGCCATCGAGACCTACGTCGACACGGTCCGGTCGTACGGCCAGCCGGGCGCCGCGACGTCGGGCTTCGGCGACTGCCTCACACGCTTCGC
This sequence comes from Promicromonospora sp. NPDC057138, assembly GCF_042670845.1. Taxonomy (NCBI): domain Bacteria; kingdom Bacillati; phylum Actinomycetota; class Actinomycetes; order Micrococcales; family Promicromonosporaceae; genus Promicromonospora; species Promicromonospora sp. NPDC057138. The sequence continues at coordinate 27,399 of NZ_JBHUUX010000068.1, forward strand.
CCAGGGCCAGTCGGCCATGTGGTACGACGCGACCTCCATGGTCTCCTCGGTCGAGGACCCCGCGTCGTCGACAGTGGCGGGCAAGGTCGGCTACGTGCCCGCGCCCGTCGCCGACACGGACTCGGCGGGCTGGCTCTACTCCTGGTCGCTGGCGATCCCGTCGACGAGCGACCACAAGGACGCCGCCTGGGACTTCGTGTCCTGGATGACCGACAAGGAGTACATCAAGCTGGTCGGCGAGGAGCTCGGCTGGGAGCGGGTGCCGCCCGGCAGCCGGCTGTCCACCTACGAGATCCCCGAGTACGCCGAGGTGTCGCAGGCCTACGCCGACGCGACCCTCGAGTCGATGAACGGGGCCACCCAGGAGTCCGCCATGACCCACCAGGTGCCCTACCCGGGCATCCAGTTCGTGGGGATCCCGGAGTTCCAGGACCTCGGCACCCGCGTGGGCCAGCAGATGTCCGCGGCGATCGCCGGCCAGGTCTCCGTGGACGAGGCCATCGCACAGTCCCAGCGCTACGCCGAAACCGTGGCGGAGACCTACCGGGCCCAGGAGGGGCAATGAGCACCTCGACCATCGACCGGCTCGAAGGCTCGCGCCGCGCCGCCCGCCGCGAGGCGTCCGAGCGTGCGGTGAGCCGTACCGAGGGGTGGAGGCGCCGCGGCCCGCTGCTCCCCGCACTGGTCTTCACCATCATCGTCACCCAGCTCCCGTTCGTGGTGACGATCTGGTACTCCCTGCGCTCGCAGAACCTGCTGCGCCCCGGCGAGGACCTGTTCGTGGGGCTGTCGAACTACGTCGACATCGCCGTCGACTCGACGTTCCGCCAGACCGCCTGGAACTCCGTGGTCATCACCCTCGGGTGCGTGCTGGTGGCGATGGTCCTCGGGATCCTGCTCGCGCTGCTGCTGGACCGCCCGTTCTTCGGGCGCAGCGTGGCCCGCACCATGCTCATCACGCCGTTCCTGGTGATGCCGGTGGCGACGTCGGTGCTGTGGTCCGTTGCGATGCTGAACCCGACCTACGGCCTGTTCAACTGGGCGCTCGGCCTGTTCGGGATCGAGGCCGTCGACTGGACCTCGACCTATCCGGTGATCGCCATCCTGATGGCGCTCGTGTGGCAGTGGACGCCGTTCATGATGCTGCTCGTGCTCGCGGGCCTGCAGGCCCAGCCGAAGGACGTGCTGGAGGCGGCGTCCGTCGACGGCGCCGGGCCGTGGCGAACCTTCCAGTCGATCACGCTGCCGCACCTGCGGCGGTACATCGAGCTGGGCGTGCTGCTCGGGATCATCTACGTGGTCAACACGTTCGACCAGATCTACCTCATGACGGCGGGCGGCCCCGGTACCGCCAGCGCCAACCTGCCGTTCTACATCTACCAGCGCGCGTTCCTCGGGTTCGACATCGGGCAGGCCGCCGCCATGGGCGTCGTCGTCGTGATCGCCACGATCATCGTGGCCTCCGCCGCGCTGCGCCTCATCTTCCGCAGCTTCGAGGTCAAGGAGTGAGCATGTCCGACGTGACGCGCGCGTACCGCCGTCGAACCACCGGTGGCGTGCTGACGACGCTGACCTGGTTGCTGGCCCTCGCGTTCTTCTTCCCTGTCCTCTGGATGGCGATGACGGCGTTCAAGCAGGAGAGCCAGGCGGCCTCCGACCCGCCGACGTGGTTCTTCACGCCGACGCTCGACCAGTTCCGCGCGGTGATCGAGGGCGGGTCCGCGGCCTACGTGGGCAACTCGGCCATCGCCACCGGGGTGTCCACCGTGCTGGTGCTGCTGCTGGGGATCCCGGCGGCGTACGCGCTGTCGATCCGGCCGGTGGAGAAGGTCAGCGACGTCCTGTTCTTCTTCATCTCCACCAAGATGCTGCCGGTCGTGGCCGTCATCGTGCCGATCTACGTGGTGGCCGGGCAGCTCAAGGTGCTCGACAACATCTGGACCCTCGTGGTCCTGTACACCGCGATGAACCTGCCGATCGCGGTCTGGATGATGCGCTCGTTCTTCCTGGAGGTGCCCGGCGAGGTGCTGGAGGCGGCGTCCGTGGACGGCGCCGGGCTGATGCGGACCCTGCGGTCCGTGCTCATCCCGATGGTGGCGCCCGGCATCGCGGCGACGGCGCTCATCTGCGTGATCTTCGCGTGGAACGAGTTCTTCTTCGCGCTCAACCTCACGGCGTCGCGCGCGGCGACCGTGCCAGTGCTCATCGTGTCGACCATGACGAGCGAGGGCCTGTTCCTCGCCCGGCTCTGCGCGGCGGCGCTGCTGGCGTCGCTGCCGGTGATCCTGGCGGGATGGATCGCGCAGAAGCAGCTGGTGCGCGGCCTCTCGATGGGCGCGATCAAGTAGCCCGGGGGCGCCCGCCGGGTGGTCCGCTTCGAGAACACGATCAGGCTTGGAGATCACGCGATCTCCAAGCCCTG
>NZ_JBHUUX010000069.1:0-29305 GCF_042670845.1 Promicromonospora sp. NPDC057138
ACGAACGGGCACACGACCTGCGGTCGCCCCGCCGTGAACGCCGTGCCCGTGGTGCCGGCTCCGCCGTGGTGCACGATCGCGGCCATCCGCGGGAATAGCGTCTGGTAGTCCACGTCGCCCACCACGAGCAGCTCCACACCGAGGTCCGACGCCGCGGCGGTGGCCGCCCCGGCGTCGAGCCCGCCCCAGCCGGTAGCCAGCACGAGCCGGTTGCCGGTCAGGGCCGCGGCCTCGATCACCGCCCGGGTACGCGACTGCGCGTCCGGTCCCGACATCGAGCCGAACCCGGCGAACAGCGGAGCGGGGCCGTCGGCCAGGAACTGCTCGACGTCGGCCGGGAGCGAGGGCTCGGGCGGGAGGAACCAGTACCCGGTGACCTCGGCTCCCGCGGGCCAGTCCGCCGGCCGCGGCAGCACGGACGGGCTGTAGGCGTGCAGCACGGGGGCCGGGCCGCCGTCGGGCCGCATTGTCGGGTCGTGCCGGCCGGGCCGGGTCGGCAGGCCGAGCGTGTCCCGACGCCACCGGTCGATCACCCGGCCGAACATCGACGCCGGCAGCCGCATCCCGGCGAACGTCGCCCGGTTCAGCCAGCCGGGGAGCCCGAAGGGCAGGGACTGCCCCGGCCACGGGTACTCGCGCGTGGGAACGTACATCGGCAGGGGCAGCCCCAGGACGGCCGGGATCCCGAGCGCTTCGGCGACGTGCTGGCCGGCCAGGATCTGCCCGTTGTGAACGACGACGTCCGCCCCCTTGCCGGCGCCGTGGGCGGCGACCTGCCAGGAGTCGGCCAGGACCTGGTCGAACATCGACGGCATCTCGCGGATCTGCCGCAGCCGCGTCCGCACGCCGCCGCCGAACGCCTCATCGGCCTCGGCCGGCGTGTCGAGCTGTCGCAGCGGGCCGTCGTCGACCCCCGCGAACGTCACGTCGTTCCCGGTGGCGAGCTCGGCGAAGCGGTGCGGCGCGCACAGCACGGCTTCGTGGCCTGCGGCGTCCAGCGCCCGCGCCAGTGCGACGAACGGTTGCACGTCCCCGCGGGTGCCCAGGGTCATGATCAGTGCCTTCATCGGAAAGTTCCCTCAGGGTCGACGAAATGAACGCCGACCAGGCTTCCCGGCACACCAGTCATGACAGTAGGAGCAGGATGCCAGAATGACAACCGCCGATGACGGGACCGCCCGATGACAACGAACCCGAGGTCGACGACACGGCTGGTGGTCACCGCGGCGGGCCCCGTCGAGATCACGCGGACCGATGGGGACCGGCCGGCGGTCCTGTTCTTCCCGGGCGGGCACTGCCGCTCCTCGACCGACTGCGGGCAGGGCATCTACACCGCGCTGGGGCATGAGGTGGTCTCGTTCTCCCGCCCTGGTTACGGGCGGACCCAGGTCGGCTCGATGGACGCCGCCGCGTTCGCCGACGTCGTGCGCGAGGTGTGCGAGCAGCTCGGCGTGCTCGCCCCCGCGGCGGCGGTCGGCGTCTCGTTCGGCGGCCTCCAGGCCGTCCACGTGGCCGGACACAGGTCGATCGGCGTCGAACGACTCGTGCTGCACAGCGGCGCGCCCTCCACCCTGCCTTACCCCGACTCGCGGGCCGAGGCGCTCCTCGGGCCGGTCGCGTTCTCTCCAGCACTCGAACCCGCGGTGTGGTGGCTGGTCCGGCGGCTCGTCCGCTCGGATCGCGGCCTGCGGGCGATGCTTGCCCGGCTCTCCACGCTCTCACCCGGCCAGTGGTGGGACGACCTCTCGGCCGCTGAGAAGGACCAGGCTCGGGGAGTCTTCAACAGCATGGGTTCGGGCTCGGGTTTCGTCAACGACCTGCGCCAGGCCCGGGCGAAGGACGCCGGTCAGCGCATGGCAGCACTGGCGCGGGTCCGCAGCCCCGTTCTCATCACCGCTTCGCCGTACGACGGCGGCGTCGACTACGCGCACGCCGAAGACTTTCAGGCCCACCTCGAGGACTCCCGGCTCGTCGAGCTGCCCTCGCCCACGCACCTGTTCTGGATCGGACCGGGGCATGACCTGGTCGCCGACGCGGTCAGACACTTCCTGGACGAGTAGCCGCGACCTGAGCCACTTGGCCTCGACCCAATTTCACGCCGGGGCGAGCGGGACGACCCGGCGGACCTTGCCCCCGCGAGACTGCTCGGGCGGCTCCTCGGCGCGCTCGACGGAGACGTGGTCGGCCTTGTGCTCGGTGAGCAGGTGCGCGATCTCGTCGCGGACGGCCCGCCAGACGACGTCCGCGTCGGCGCCCTGCCGCGCCTCCAACCGCACGCGGATCTCGGCAGGCCCGGTCTGGACGACCTGGAAGCGGTCGATGCCGGGCGTGCGGTCCAGCAGGGTGCCGAAGAGCATCGGCGAGATGCTGGCATGCCCGCCGTCCCTGGTCGGGAAGGTGAGCATGTCGGCGGCTCGCCCCTCGACCCGGAGCGCGGGCAGCGGGTTGCCGCACGGGCAGGGGTCGGGGCGGACCAGGACACTGTCGCCGAGGTCGTAGCGCAGGAATGGCTGGACCCGGTTGGCGAGGTTGCTGATCAGGACAGTGTGCGACGGCTCGCCCGCGAGGACGGGCTGCCCGTCGGCGTCGACCGGCTCGACCACGACCCAGTCGGCGTTGACGTGGTACCAGCCGTGCGCGCAGCCGATGCTGAGGAAGTCGCACTCCGTGGCGGCATAGGCGGCCCGGACCTTGGCGTGGAACGCGGTGGCGAGCCGTTCGCGGGCCTCGGGCGTCAGGGTCTCGCCGCCGGGTATGACGAGCGACGGGCGGATGCGCAGGCGGCCGGCCTCCTGCTCACCGGCGAGCTGGGTGAGCGAGCTCAGGAACCCGGCGAGGGTCGCGGGCTGGTACCGGTTGAGCCCGTCGACCATGGCCGCCAGCGGCTGGTCGATCGGGAAGACCCGCATGATCCGGCTGAGGCGCGGGTGGTCGCGGCGGAACCGTTCCATCCCGGCGACCGTGTAGAAGTGCCCACCAGGCGCGGTGACGGCGGCGGTACGGAGGCCGTGGGCCAGCATGCGGAGGGCGTCGCGGACCCCCAGCTGCCCGTTCGTGCGCGACGCGAGGACGGTGGACATGGCGATGTTCCGCTCGTCCAGCAGGAACAGGCCGCGCAGGCCGCTGGTGCCGGAGGAGGTCGCCACCAGGTAGTCCTCCTGGAACCGGGCCCCGACGAGTTCGGGGTCGGCGACGAACGCCTCGACCTTCTCCCGGGTCACCCGGCGGTCGGTGACCCAGTCGTCGAAATGGGCCATCAGCAGCTTCTTGTCGGTGACCGGGAGCAGCGCCGGATCGTCCACGCCGTCCGGCAGGTCGCGGTACAGCTCGCGGTAGTACGCCGAGTTCTCGCGCGCATAGGCGACGATCTCGGCGAGGTGGGCGCGCTGCCGCCGCACGATCGCCGCGGGTCCGTCCCGCAGGTCGCGGCGCGCGTCGCGGCGGGCGGCACGGGTCAGGCTGCGGATGCTGTCGGTCATGATGCGTCGGTCCTCTCTGTGGTGGGACTTGGGCTCTCATCGCCAGTCGGCCTCTCGGCGGACGACGGCGCCCACCGCAGCCCGTCCAGCGCGACGTCGACGGCGTGCGCGGCGGCCGCCCACAGCTCCTCCTGCGACCGCCCCAGGCGGACGCTCGCGAGGCCCGCCTGCTGGACCGCGCCCAGCAGGGCACCGGTCATCGCGGCCGCGGTGATCGGGTCGAGCCGGCCGGGGAACGTCTTCACCAGCTCGTCCGCGATCCGCCGCTGCAGGTCCAGCAGCAGGTAGAGGCCCTTGGCCTGGAGCGCCGGTGTGGACAGCGCCAGCCGGGTCGCGGCGGACAGCTCCACGGGCCGCCTCGCCGGAACCTTGGGCCGGCGGTGCGCTGCGTAGGCCCCTACGGCTTCGGCCAGCGCCTCGCCGGGGCTCGCCCCCGGACGGTGCCCGTCGATCGCCGCGATCAGCACGTCGAAGTCGCCCTGGACGTCGTTGAACAGCACCTCGTCCTTGGTGCGGAAGTAGTTGAAGAACGTCTTGGGGTCGACGTCCGCCGCGGCGGCGATCTGCGCCACCGTGGTCTGGTCGTACCCCTGGTCCCCGAACAGCCTGATCGCCTCGGTGACGATCCGCTCCCGGGTCAGCTGCTTCTTCCGCGCGCGCCTCGACTCGTCCACGCCCCGAACATACATCCCATGGATTTTTCCATCAACTGGAAGTTTTGCCCCGGCGGCGTGATGAACGTTCTAGCGCTCGCGTGGGATCACCGTGAGCGCCACCATGATCCGAGGGGGTGCAGCATGACCGGAAGAGTCTCGGCGTGGCCGCAAGCGGCGTGGTGGCATCCGTCGGTGCGGGTGGCCGCTGTACTGGCGCCGCTGCTGGCCTGCGCGATCTTGTCGACGGTCCGCGACTATGTCACCGCCGCGACGTCGGTGCTGGTCCTGGTCGTGCTGGTGGTCGCTGCCGCGGCCACCGGTGACCGGCTGGCCGCCCTCCTTGCCGCCTTCTCGGCCGGGGTGTGGTTCGACTTCTTCCTCACCGAGCCCTACCAGCGCTTCACCATCGCGGACGCCGACGACATCGAAGCGACAGTTCTTCTCGTCGTGATCAGTCTTGTGGTGACCGAGATCGCCCTGTGGGGGTACCGGCAGCAGCGACGAGCAGCCCGGCGCTCGGGCTATCTCGCGGGGGTGCTCGGCGCCGCGCGCGCAGCGGCCGAAGGCATGCCCAGCGAAACTGTGACCGATCTCGTGGCACGTCAGATCACCGACGTGCTCGGCGCCGACGACTGCAGCTACGTCCTGGGGCCGGTACGGGACGCGCGTATCGCCGTCCTGGACCAGGACGGCGTCCTGACCCGCAACAATCGCACGGTCGACGTCGATCGTGTCGGCCTGCCCACCGACGAGTACGTCGCCGTCCTGGTGCACCGAGGCTCTGAGATCATCGGCTACTTTCTGGTCACCGCGGTGTCGCACGTGAACTTCGCGACCCAGGAACAGCGATTGATCGCCGTCCTCCTGGCTGACCAGGTCGCCGCCGTGCGTGACGAAGGAAAGACCACGAGCTGACGCAGAGCGGGCCCCTACTGAACGGGCTGCTCGACGGTAGGGCGCCGGGTCGGCATCGACCACCCGACCCGGCGACCGGCTTCATTCCTCGAACCGGTACCCCGCCCCCGGATGCGTGAGGATGTGCCGCGGCTGCGAAGGGTCCTTCTCCAGCTTGCGCCGGAGCTGCGCCGTGTAGACGCGCAGGTAGTTCGTCTCCGTCGAGTACGCCGGGCCCCAGACCTCGTGCAGCAGCAGCTTGCGGTCCACGAGCCGCCCGCGGTTGCGCACGAGCACCTCCAGCAGTGCCCACTCGGTGGGACTCAGCCGCACCTCCGTCCCGGCGCGGGACACCTGCCGCCGCGCCAGGTCGATCCGCAGGTCGCCCGCGACGACGACCGGCTCCTCCGCCTGGGCCGGCTCCGCCCGGCGGACGGCGGCCCGCAGCCGCGCGAGCAGCTCGTTCATCGCGAACGGCTTGGTCACGTAGTCGTCGGCGCCGGCGTCGAGGGCGTCGACCTTGTCGTCGCCGAGCTGCCGCGCGGACAGCACGACTATCGGCACCCGGGTCCAGCCCCGGATGCCCTCGATGACGTCGAGCCCCGCCATGTCGGGCAGGCCGAGGTCGAGCAGCACCACGTCCGGCCGGGCCGACGCCACGGCGTCCAGCGCCGCGGCGCCCGTCGGGGCGGCCGTCACGTCCCAGCCGTGCGCCCGCAGGTTGATGGCGAGGGCGCGGGCCAGCGCGGCGTCGTCGTCCACCACGAGCACGCGGTTGCCCGGCATCGACGCGGGCGCAGACGCCCGCTCCCCAGCGCCGTCCGGCTCAGCAGTCACTGGACCATCCCATCACCCGGCTCAGAATCCAGCGACGCCTCGCGCGGCACGGTGAGCACCATCGTCAGGCCGCCGCCGGGCGTGTCCTCGGCGGCGATCCGGGCACCGACGGCGTCCGCGAGCCCCGACGCGACGGCCAGGCCGAGCCCGAGGCCGCCCGCGCTCGTGTCGTCCAGCCGCTGGAACGGCTCGAACATGGTGGCCTTGCGGTCGTCGGGGACGCCGGGACCGGAGTCGGCGACGCGCAGCTCCAGCGAGTCGCGCGCCGCGGAGGCCGTGAACAGCACCTTGGCGCCGGGCGGGGAGTGCCGCACCGCGTTGGAGACGACGTTCGCCACGACCCGCTCGAACAGGCCGGGGTCGGTGTGCACGAGCGGGAGGTCCTCCGGCACGTCGAGCACGAGGTCGGACAGCCACGGCTCGACGGCTATCGGCACCACCTCCTCCAGGGACGCGGCGCGCAGGGTCGGCCGGACCGCGCCGGTCTGCAGGCGGGACAGGTCCAGGAGGTTGCCGATGAGCCGCTCCAGCCGGTAGGTCGAGTCGGCGATGGTGGCCGTGAGGACGTCGCGGTCCTCCCGGTCGAGCTCGACGTCGGGCGAGGCGAGGCCGTCCACCGCCGTGCGGATCACCGCGAGCGGGGTGCGCAGGTCGTGCGAGACGGCGGCGAGCAGGGCGGTCCGGGTGTTCTCCGTGCGCTCCAGCACCTCGGCCTGCGCGGCCTGCTCGCGCAGCCGCCGGTGCTCCAGGACGATGCCGGCCTGCGCCCCGAACGCCTCGACCACCTGGCGGTCGCTCGCAGGGAGCACCCGCCCGGCGAGGACGAGCCGGTGCCGGTCGTCGATCGCGACCTCGGTGACGGTCCCGTCCTCCCCCGCACCGACCTCCACTGAGCCGGCCGCCCCCGCACGGGTCTTCCCCACTCCGGCGGGCGCCGCGCCGGATCCGGCCTCGGTAGCCCGTCTCTCGTGGGCCACCACGGTCCACGCCGCCCGGTCGTCGGCGCGCGCCTCGAGGCGCACGTCGGTCATCGCGAAGGTCTGGGCGAGACGCTGCACTATCGCCTGCGCGGTGTCCTCGCCCGACAGCACCGACCGCGACAGGGCGGCGAGCGTGGACGCCTCGGCGCGCGCCCGGTAGGCCTGGGTCGTGCGCCGGGCGGCCAGGTCGACCACCGACGCGACGGAGCCCGCGACCAGCAGGAACACGACGAGCGCCACGACGTCCTCCGGCTGGTCGATGGTCAGGACCCCGGTCGGCTCGGTGAAGAACCAGTTCAGCAGCGCGAACGAGACCAGCGACGTGACCAGCGCGGGCCACAGCCCGCCCACGAGGGCCACGGCCACCACGCCGGCGAGATAGATCATCAGGTGGCTCGGCAGGTTCTCCTCGTCGCGCCCGAACAGCACCAGCACGAGGGTGAGCAGCACGGGTATCAGGACCGCCGTCAGCCAGCCCGCGATCCTGCGTTTCGGGGACAGCGACGAGTACCGCGACGCGCGGACGCCGCCGCGCGCCTGCTCGTGCGTCACCAGGTGCACGTCGATGGCGCCCGACAGCCGCGCGATCTCCGCGCTGGAGGAGCCGAGCAGCGCCTGCCGCCACACGGGGTGCCGGGACACGCCCACCACCATCATGGTCGCGTTGACCCCCCGCGCGAAGTCCACGACGGCCGAGGGCACGTCCTCGCCCACCACCGTGTGGAACGTGCCGCCGAGCGACTCGGCCAGCGCCCGGTGGGCGGCGATGGTGGCCGGCGGCGTGGACGGCAGGCCGTCCGTCGGCAGCACGTGCACCGCGAGCAGCTCCGTGCCCGCGGCTCGCTGGGCGATACGCGCGGCCCGGCGCAGCAGCGTCTCCGTCTCCGGGCCGCCGGTGACGGCCACGACTATGCGCTCGCGGGCGGGCCACGTGCCGCCGATGGCGTGGTCGGCGCGGTACCTGGTCAGGGCGTCGTCGACGCGGTCGGCGAGCCAGAGCAGGGCGAGCTCGCGCAGCGCCGTCAGGTTGCCGACCCGGAAGTAGGACGACAGGGACGCGTCGATCTGCTCCGCCCGGTACACGTTGCCGTGCGCGAGCCGGCGCCGCAGCTGCTCGGGAGAGAGGTCGACGAGCTGAATCTGGTCGGCGTCGCGTACCACCTGGTCGGGCACGGTCTCGCGCTGCCGGACGCCGGTGATGGCCTCGACGTCGTCGGTCAGCGACGCGAGGTGCTGCACATTGACGGTGGTGACGACGTCGATGCCGGCGTCCAGCAGGTCGTGCACGTCCTGCCAGCGCTTGGCGTGCTCCGAACCCGGGGCGTTGGTGTGCGCGAGCTCGTCCACGAGCGCGACGTCGGGCGCCCGCTCCAGCACGGCCTGGACGTCGAGCTCCGTGAGCGTGGACCCGCGGTGCTCGACGAGCCGGCGCGGGACCATCTCCAGGTCGCCGATCTTGGCGATCGTCGCCGCCCGCCCGTGCGTCTCCACGAGCCCGATCACGACGTCGGTGCCCCGCGCGCAACGCCGCAGCGCCTCGTCGAGCATGGCGTAGGTCTTGCCCACGCCCGGGGCCGCCCCGAAGTAGACGGTGAGGCGGCCCCGGCGTCCGGTGGTCATGTCCTCAGTTTGCGGCATCGAGGGCAAGGTTGAGCTCCAGCACGTTCACCCGCGGCTCGCCGAGCACGCCCAGGTCGCGGCCGGCGGTGTGCTCGGCGACGAGGCGCTCGACCTCGGCGTCGGACAGGCCGCGCGCCTTCGCCACCCGCGCCACCTGGATCGCGGCGTACTCCGGGCTGATGTCCGGGTCGAGGCCGGAGCCCGACGCCGTGACGGCGTCCGCAGGGACGTCGGCCGGGTCCACGCCGTCCTCCTCCGCGACCGCGGCCTTGCGCTCCTCGATCGTCGCGACCAGGTCGGGGTTGAGCGGGCCCAGGTTGGACCCGCCGGACGCGAGGGTGTCGTACCCGTCGCCGGCGGCGGAGGGGCGGGGGTGGAAGTACTCCGCGCCGGCGAAGCCCTGGGCGATGAGCGCGGAGCCCACCGCATCGGAGCGCGAGGTGGTGTGGGCGCCGTCGGACCGGACGAGCGAGCCGTTCGCCTGCCAGGGGAAGGCCACCTGCCCGACGGCGGTCATCGCGAGCGGGTAGGCCAGCCCCGTCACGAGGGTGAAGGCGAGCAGCATGCGCAGCCCCGCCATCGAGTGGCGGGTCAGCGTCGCGAGGTCGCTCGCCACTGTGGTCGTTGCCATGTGAGTTTCCTTTCCGGTCTGCCGTGCGGGCCGGGCTACAGGCCCGGCAGCAGCGAGACGACGAGGTCGATGAGCTTGATCCCGATGAACGGCGCGACCAGGCCGCCGAGGCCGTAGATCAGCAGGTTGCGCTGCAGCAGGGCCGACGCCGACGCCGGGCGGTACCGCACGCCGCGCAGTGACAGCGGGATCAGCGCGAGGATGATCAGCGCGTTGAAGATGACCGCCGACAGGATCGCCGAGCCGGGGCTGCCCAGCCGCATGATGTTCAGCACCTCGAGCTGCGGGAACACCGGCACGAACATGGCGGGCAGGATCGCGAAGTACTTCGCGACGTCGTTCGCCACCGAGAACGTGGTCAGGGCGCCGCGCGTGATGAGGAGCTGCTTGCCGATCTCCACGATCTCGATGAGCTTGGTGGGGTCGGAGTCGAGGTCCACCATGTTGCCCGCCTCCTTGGCGGCGGACGTGCCGGTGTTCATCGCGACGCCGACGTCGGACTGGGCGAGCGCCGGGGCGTCGTTCGTGCCGTCCCCGGCCATCGCGACGAGCTTGCCGCCCTCCTGCTCGCGGCGGATCAGGTCGAGCTTGTCCTCGGGCGTGGCCTCCGCCAGGACATCGTCCACCCCCGCCTCGGCGGCGATGGCCCGCGCGGTCACGGCGTTGTCGCCCGTGACCATGACGGACCGGATGCCCATGGCACGCAGCTCGTCGAACCGCTCGCGCATGCCCTCCTTGACCACGTCCTTCAGGCGGACGACGCCGAGCACGCGGGCGGGCGCCTCGCCCACCTGCTCGGCGACGACGAGCGGTGTGCCGCCCAGCCGGGAGACGGCGTCGACGTGCGCCGCCAGCTCCGCGGCGTCCTTTTCGGAGACGTGCGCGCCGGTGCTGTGCACCCAGCGCTGGATGGCGCTGCCGGCACCCTTCCGGATGCGGTGGGTTTCGACAGGCTCAACCCGCGAATCGGTGGTCGAGCTCCCGCCGCTGGTCGAGCTTGTCGAGACCCCGGTTTCGACAAGCTCAACCACCGATGCGACCGGCAGGTCGACGCCCGACATGCGGGTCTGGGCCGTGAACGGCACCAGCGCGGCCTCCAGCGGCAGGTCCCCGCCCGGGCCGTGCTCGGCGTCGACGAGGTCGACGATGCTGCGGCCCTCCGGGGTCTCGTCGGCGAGCGAGGCGAGGCGGGCCGCGGCGGCCAGCTCGCGCGGCGCCACGGTGCCCACCGGCAGCACCTCGGTGGCGCGCCTGTTGCCGTACGTGATGGTGCCGGTCTTGTCGAGCAGCAGGACGTCGACGTCGCCCGCCGCCTCGACCGCGCGGCCCGACATCGCGAGCACGTTGCGCTGCACCAGCCGGTCCATGCCCGCGATGCCGATGGCGCTGAGCAGCGCGCCGATCGTGGTCGGGATCAGGCAGACCAGCAGCGCCACCAGGACCAGCAGCGACTGCCGCGAGCCCGAGTACACGGCGAACGGCTGCAGCGTTGCGACCGCCAGCAGGAAGACGATGGTCAGCGACGTGAGCAGGATGTTCAGCGCGATCTCGTTCGGCGTCTTCTGCCGCTCGCTGCCCTCGACCAGGGCGATCATCCGGTCCACGAACGTCGAGCCGGCCGGCGCCGTGATCCGCACGACGATCTGGTCGGACAGCACCACGGTGCCGCCCGTGACCGCCGAGCGGTCGCCACCGGACTCGCGGATCACCGGTGCCGACTCGCCGGTAATTGCCGACTCGTCCACCGACGCGACGCCCTCGATGACGTCGCCGTCGCCCGGGATCGTCTCGCCCGCCACGACCACCACGACGTCGCCCACCCGCAGCGTCGACGACGGCTCCTCCCGGGTCTCCAGCAGGTCCAGCCGGGTGCCCGCGTCCAGCGTGTCCTGGGGGGCGACGACCTTGCGCGCCGTCGTCTGCTTCTGGGTGGCGCGCAGGGTCGAGGCCTGCGCCTTGCCGCGCGACTCCGCCACGGACTCCGCGAGGGTCGCGAAGAACACGGTCGCCCACAGCCACACCGCGATCCACCAGGCGAACACGCCCGGCTCGACGATCGCCAGCACCGTCGTGACGAGCGCGCCCACCTCGACCACGAACATCACCGGCGAGGTGCACAGCACGCGCGGGTCGAGCTTGCGCAGCGCGCCCGGGAGCGCCGAACGCACCTGCGCCGCGGTCAGGGCCCGCGGCGTCGCCCGCTTCGAGTGGTGCTGGATCCCGCCGGACGCGGGCTCCTGGGTGGGGACTTCCGGAGCGTTCCGGGTGTCGATGGTCATGACAGGGACTCCACAACGGGACCGAGGGAAAGGACGGGGATAAAGGTGAGCCCGACGACGACGATCGTCACCGCGGCCAGCAGGCCCGCGAACAGCGGGCGGTGCGTCGGCAGGGTGCCCGACGTCGCCGGTACCGTCGTCTGGCTCGCGAGCCGGCCGGCCAGGGCCAGCACCAGCGCGATCGGGATGAACCGCCCGGCGAGCATCGCCAGGCCCTGCGCCACCTCGTAGAACGGGGTACCCGTGGCCAGGCCGGCGAACGCCGACCCGTTGTTGTTCGCGGCCGACGCGAACGCGTACAGCACCTCCGACAGGCCGTGCGCACCAGGGTCCTGGATACCCGCCAGCCCCGGCTCCACGACGACGGCGACCGCCGTACCGACCAGCACCAGCGCCGGCACCGTCAGCACGTACAGCGCGACGATGGTCATCTCCTGACGGCCGATCTTCTTGCCCAGGTACTCCGGGGTACGGCCCACCATCAGGCCCGCCACGAACACCGCGACCACGGCCAGCATGAGCATCCCGTACAGGCCCGCGCCCACGCCGCCCGGCGCCACCTCGCCCAGCAGGATGTTGAACAGCAGCATCCCGCCGCCCGGCGCCGTGAACGAGTCGTGCATCGAGTTCACCGAGCCCGTGGACGTCGCCGTCGTCGACACCGCGAACAGGGCGCTCGCGGCGAGCCCGAACCGGGACTCCTTGCCCTCCATGGCGGCGCCCGCTGCCTGGGGCGCGGCGCCGGGGCCTGCCATCTCGGCCCAGGTGGTCAGCACCAACGACGCCGCCCAGAGGCCGGCCATGACGCCGAGGATCGCCCAGCCCTGGCGCTTGTCGCCGACCATGATGCCGAACGTGCGCGGCAGGGTGAACGGGATGACCAGCAGCAGGAAGATCTCGAGGATGTTCGTGAACGGCGTCGGGTTCTCGAACGGGTGCGCGGAGTTCGCGTTGAACGGGCCGCCGCCGTTGGTCCCGAGGTCCTTGATGGCCTCCTGGGAGGCGATAGGGCCGCCCAGCACGTGCTGCGTGGCGCCCTCGACGGTGCTGATGGCGGTGTGCGGGTCCAGGTTCTGGATGACGCCGGACGCGATGAGGACGATAGCGGCCAGCACCGACAAGGGAAGCAGGATCCGCGTCACGCCGCGGGTCAGGTCGGACCAGAAGTTGCCGACGCGCGCGTCGGTACCGGAGCGGGCGAAGCCGCGCACCAGGGCGATCGCAACCGCCATGCCGACAGACGCCGACACGAAGTTCTGCACAGCGAACCCGGCCATCTGGACCAGGTGGCCGGCGGCCGCCTCGCCCGAGTACCACTGCCAGTTGGTGTTCGTGACGAAGCTGACGGCGGTGTTCCAGGCGCCGGCCGGGTCGAACCCGCTGAAGCCGAGGCTCCACGGCAGGTAGGCCTGCAGGCGCAGCATCCCGTACAGGAACAGGACGGAGACGAGCGAGAAGCCCAGCAGGGACATCAGGTAGGTGGTCCAGCGCTGCTCGGCGTCCGGGTCCACGCGGACGGCGCGGTACCAGAGCCGCTCCACGCGCAGGTGGTTCGGACTGGTGTAGGTGCGCGCCATATACGCGCCGAGCGGCGCGTGCACGGCGGCGAGCGCGGCGACCAGGACGAGGATCTGGGCCACCGCCGCGAGAACCGGGGTCACGGTGATCACCGCGTCCGGTCGGCGCGGATCAGCGCCACGAACAGGTACACGAGGCCGGCCAGGGTGAGCCCGAGACCCACGGCGTCGAACGGGTTCACTTCCGCCTCCCCAGGGGGTCGACGGAAGACTCGTGCGTGGCTGCGCGACGCGCCACGACTGCCACCACGGCGAAGAACGCCACGGTCAGGAGGATGAAGGCCAGATCGGTCATGCCACCGGTCTATGCCCGACGGCGACCCGTGGCGGGGCTCCTTGACGGAACGTTGACGCCGGACGCGGCGACCCTGACAGCCTCCTGACGCCGGGCCCCGTCGGGTGTGTGACGCAGCTCTTCCCTGGCGCGGCCACGCGGCTCTGCGCCGTGTCAGCCGCCGTGTCAGCGCCGTGTCAGGGCCGTGTCCGCGGGCCCGGACAGCATCTGCGGCATGGACAACACACAGAGGTTCACCGCCGAGGCGGAACGCACACCAACCAACCGACTGGTCGAGCGACTGCTCGCAGACCGGCACTCCGTGCCGCTGTCGATCGCGCTCCACATCGTTCCCGGCGCCCTGATCGTCGCCGTCTACGCCTTCATCGCCGCACCGTTCACCCGGGCGATCGGCTACCCGCCCTTCCTCGCCTGGGCGATCGCCCTGACCGTGGTGCTCTACCCGGTTCTGTTCGGCCTGCTGTGGCTGGGCCGCCGGCGCACCGGCCGCTCCTCGCTGCGCGGGGTGCTGCACTACCTGGACAAGCCGTTCTCGCGCGGCAGGATCGCCCTGATCGGCATCGGCCTCCTGATCTACATGACCGTGGTGGCGCTCGCGCTCGTCCCGCTGGACAACCTCGTCTACGACGCGGCCTTCACCTGGATCCAGTACGAGGGTGCTGGCGGCTCCGCCACCACCTACCTCGACGGGTACTCCCAGCAGTCGCTGATCACCACCCTGCTGATCTGCCTGCCGTTCACCGGGTTCACACTGCCGCTGATCGAGGAGTTCTACTTCCGCGGGTTCCTGCTGCCCCGCCTCCCCCAGCTCGGCAGGTGGGCGCCGCTGTTCAACACGGTCCTGTTCTCGGTGTACCACCTCTGGGCGCCCTGGACCGTCCTGTCGAAGATCGTCTTCCTGTTCCCCGGCGTCTGGTTCGTCTGGCGCAAGCACGACATCCGGGCAACGATCTGGATGCACCCCGGATCAACGCTCGTCGGGACCGTCGGCGGCATCATCGCCCTCTCGATGGGGGCCATCTGATGACGACCTCAGCGATCGCGGTCTCCGGACTGCGCAAGGCGTTCAAGGACAAGGTCGTGCTCGACGGCATCGATCTCGAGGTCCCCGCGGGCACCATCTTCTCCCTGCTCGGCCCCAACGGGGCGGGCAAGACGACGACGGTGAACATCCTGACCACGCTGATGAAGGCCGACGGCGGCACGGCACGCGTCGCGGGCCACGACCTCGCGGCCGACGCCAAGGCGGTGCGCGCCGCGATCGGCGTCACCGGCCAGTTCGCAGCGGTGGACGAGCTGCTCACCGGCCAGGAGAACCTCCAGCTCATGGTGGACCTGAGCCCCGTGGGAGCCAAGGACGGCAAGCGGGTCGTCGCGGACCTGCTGGAGCGGTTCGACCTGGTCGAGTCGGCGCAGAAGCCCGCCTCGACCTACTCCGGGGGCGTGCGCCGCAAGCTCGACCTGGCCATGACGCTGGTCGGCGACCCGCAGATCATCTTCCTGGACGAGCCGACGACGGGCCTGGACCCCCGCAGCCGCCGCACGATGTGGTCGATCATCCGCGACCTGGTCGCCGACGGCGTGACCGTCTTCCTCACCACCCAGTACCTCGAGGAGGCCGACCAGCTCGCCGACCGGATCGCCGTGCTCGACCAGGGCCGCCTGGTCGCCCAGGGCACGCCCGACGAGCTCAAGCGACTCATCCCCGGGACGCACGTCCGGCTCCGGTTCGCCGGCGTCGCCCAGCTCGACGCGGCCGCGCTCCTCTTCCCCGACGCCACGCGGGACGACGACGCGCTCGCTCTGCGGGTGCCCAGCGACGGCGGCACGCGGTCGCTGCGGTCGCTGCTGGACCGGCTCGACGAGTACGCGCTCACCGCGGACGAGTTCTCCGTGCAGACCCCCGACCTCGACGACGTATTTCTCGCCCTGACGGGCCACACCACGGAGGCAGCGCGATGAGCACTCGGACACGGAACAACAAGCCCCACGCGATGGTGATGCTGCGCCGCAACTTCACGCACATCGCCCGGAACCCGACCTCGGTCTTCAACGCGGTCCTGATGCCGATCATCATCATGCTGATGTTCGTGTACATGTTCGGCGACGCGTTCGACGTCGGCGTCGACTACATCGACTACGCCACCCCCGGCCTGATGCTCCTGGCCGTCTGCTACGGCCTGGGGTCCACCGCGACGGCGGTGAACTCCGACATGACCAAGGGCATCATCAACCGGTTCAAGGTCATGGACGTCTCGCGCGGCGCGGTGCTGACCGGTCACGTCGTCGCCAGCGTGCTGACCAACGTGATCGCCATCGCCGCCCTCATCGGCGTCGCCTTCCTGCTGGGCTTCAGCCCGACGGCGGGCCCGCTCGACTGGCTCGGCGTCGTCGGCCTGGTCGTGCTGCTCGGCTTCGCTACCGGCTGGCTCACTGTCGCCCTGGGCCTGTTCGCGAAGTCTCCGGAGACGGCGGGCCTGGCCTCGGTGCCGCTGGTCATGCTGCCGTTCTTCAGCAGCGCGATAGTCCCCGCCGAGACGATGGGACCGGGCCTGCGGCAGTTCGCGGAGTACCAGCCCTTCACCCCGATCATCGAGACCGTGCGCGGGCTGCTCGCCGGCGCACCCGACACCGGCACCGCCGTCATCGCTGTCGCCTGGTGCCTCGGGATCGCGCTCGTCGGCTACCTGTGGGCGTCGTCGACGTTCACGAAGCGAGCGTGACCGCGACCAGCTCCTCCCAGCTCGTCTCAGCACCCTCCCGAGCCGCCTCGGCGAACCCCGCGTCGCCGAGGCGGCTCCGCGCTGCCTCCTCGATCCGAGCCAGGTCCGGGTCGGAACGGTCGGCCAGCCCGCGCACCGCGGCGCTCGCCGCGAGCAGCCGCGCGGCCTGAGCATGCTGGTCGCACCGCAGCGCCAGGTCCGCGACCCCGACCAGCGACTGCGCGAGCATGGGCGCGTACCCCGCCGCGGCGGCGGCCTGGTAGGCCGCCGCGCGATGCTCGCGGGCCTCGCCGAGATCCTCGGCGAGGTAGCCGAGCTGGTGGTGCGTCACCGAGTCGAGGTTCGCTGCCTTGTCGCCCAGCAGGGTCGTCGCGAGGCCGAGCTGTCGACGGGCCTCCTCGGCACCACCACCCCAGCGCGCGAGCTCCGCCTTCGCCAGCGCCACCTCCGCCAGCGCGTCCGGCCACGTGACCCGCTCCGCGAGGCGCTCCGCGTCCGCTATCGCGGTCGCGCTCGCGTCCTCGTCGCCGAGCAGCCAGCGCAGCCGCGCCTGTTGCGACCGCATCCGGATCACGTCCTCGACGGACCCGGCCTCGGTCACGACCACCGCGGCCTGCTCGTAGTAGTCGGCCGCGGCCGCGTACTGCCCGCGGGTGGCGATGCGGTCCGCCAGCTCGGTCAGGGCGAACGAGATCCCGAACCGCTCCCCGAGGGCCCGGAACTCGGCAAGTGCCTGCTCGAGGTGCGCGTCGGCTTCCCGCCCGGCGTGGCCCAGCATGACGCGCATCTTGCCGAGCTGCAGCCGGGCCAGCGCACGTGCCCAGGGGTCCTCGTTGTCCAGCACCGACTCCCACGCGCGGAGGGGATCGGACCCCTGGAGCATCTGCTCCAGCGGTCCGACCAGCCCCAGGAGGGGGTTGTGGGGCCCGTCGCGCAGGCTGAGCTCGTAGGCCTTGTGGATCCAGTCCGCAGCCTGGCGCTCGTCCGCGGCCCGTCCGGAGCTGGCGAACATCACGACGAGCGTGTACACGGCGGCCCGGGTCTCGTCGTCGACGTCGCCCTCGTCGGCGCCGGAGAGCTCGGCGGCCGCTGTGATCAGCTCCGAGCCCTCGGACTTGTGCCCGCTGAGCCACCAGTACCAGCCCGCGCCGGCCGCGAGCCGCATCGCGGCGTCCGCCTCGCCGGCCGCGAGCGCGCCGCGCATCGCCGCACTGATGTTGTCGTGCTCGGCGGCGAGCGTGGCGAGCCCCTGGAGCTGCTCGGCCCGGCGCAGACCCGGCTCCACGGTCGCGGCGAGCTCGGCGAAGTGCGCGAGGTGCGCCTGGCGGGCCAGCTCCGACTCTCCCGCCTCCGCGAGGCGTTGCGCGGCGTACTCCTTGATGGTGCCGAGCATCCGGTAGCGGGGGGCGCCGTCGGTGTCCGCGTCCGCGACGAGCAGCGACTTCTCGGCCAACGCCGTCAGCAGCTCGAGTACCTCCACCTGCTCGACGGCGTCGCCGGCGCAGACCCGTTCGGCCGCGTCCAGGCTCGCCCCGCCGGCGAACACGGACAGCCGGCGCAGGGCCGTGCGCTCGGCGTCGGTCAGCAGCTCCCAGCTCCAGTCGACCATCGCGCGCAGCGTCCGGTGCCGCGGCAGGGCGGTGCGGCTGCCGCCGGTCAGCAGCCGGAACCGGTCGTCGAGCCGGTCGGCGAGCTGGTCTACGGACATCGTGCGCAACCTGGTCGCGGCCAGCTCGATCGCCAGCGGCATCCCGTCCAGCGCCCGGCAGATGCGGGCCATCGTCGGCAGCGCGGCGACGTCGACCGCGAGACCCTGGCGCGCCGCGCCCGCCCGCTCCCGCAGCAGCCGGACGGCGGGCGCCGACGCGATCTCGTCGTGGCCGGCGGCCGCCCCCGGCACGGCCAGCGGCAGCACCGGCCACAGCGCCTCACCCGTGATGCCGAGCGGCTCCCTGCTCGTGGCCAGGACCCGCAGCCGCCGGCACTCCCCGAGCAGGCGATGAGCGAACGCCGCCGCCTGCTCGATCAGGTGCTCGCAATTGTCGAGGACCAGCAGCATCTCCCGGTCGCGGATCGCGGCGACGAGCCGCTCGGTCGGCCCCAGGTCGGGCCCTTCGCCGAGCAGCATGTCCCGCAGGCCGAGGCCGGCGAGCGTCGCCTGCGCCGCGTCCCCGTCGGCGCCGACGGCGGCCAGCTCGACGAGCCACGCGCCGTCCGGAAGGTCGCCGAGCAGGGTGCGTGCGGTCTCCGTGGCCAGCCGGGTCTTGCCGGCGCCGCCCGGCCCGATCAGGGTGGTCAGCCGGTGCTCCCCGACCAGACCGCGGACCGCTGCCACATCGGCGTCCTTGCCGACGTAGCTGGTCAGCTCCGCGCGCAGGTTGGTCTTCCGGCTCTCGTCGCGCCGTCCCACCTCGCCCCGCAGCAGCGCGACGTGCACGGCGGACAGCTCGGGTGACGGGTCGACGCCGAGCGCGTCGGCCAGGGCCTCCCTGGTGCGCTCGTACAGGAGCAACGCGTCGGCGTCGCGACCGGCCGCGGCAAGTGCACGCATCAGCGCGGCGACGAGCCGTTCCCGCATCGGGTGCTCCGCTACCAGGCCGGTCAGCTCCGTGACCAGGTCAGCGCCGTGGCCGAGGCTGATCTCCGCGTCGAACCGGTCCTCCATGACGTTCAGGCGCAGCCCGTCCAGCCGCGTGACCGCCGCGTCGAACGCCGCGCTGCCCTCCAGGCCGATGTCCTGCATGGCGGCGCCGCGCCAGAGCGCGAGGGCCTCACGCAGCATCTGCACCCGCCGCAGGCCTTCGACGTCCTGGGCCTGGCCGACGAGCCGCTCGAACCGCACAGCGTCGACGGCGTCGGGCGCCACCAGCAGCCGGTACCCGTTCGGCTGCCCCTCGACGGCCCCGTCGGGCAGGATCTTCCGCAGCCGGGAGACGAGGCGCTGGAGGGCGTTCGCCGCGTCCGACGGCGGGTTCTCGCCCCAGATCCAGTCGACGAGCGTCGCCTTCTGGACCGCGCGGCCCGGGTTGAGCGCGAGGGCGATCAGCAGCGCGCGCAGCCGCGCACCCGGCACATCGGCGACGACCCCATCGTCCAGACCCACTACGAATGGTCCGATCATCCTGATCTGCACCGCCAGATCTTGGCACACCCCCACCGCTCCGCACAGGGCCCACGTGGTCAGCCCGGCGTCTGCCGTCGTGCTCGACCGGGCCGTCAAGGTTGCGTGAACACCGGCCAGCACGCGTCACCCACATATACGGTGTCCGCGTGATGCAGCACCTCCGTGTGGTCAGCCCGTCCGCGGCCACGGCCGACGTCGTGGACCTGTTGCGGTCCAGTCCTGCCGCGATCAACGTCGTGGTTCTGCCCGAATGCGCGGTCGACCCGCCCGGCGACGTCGTCATGGCCGACGTCGCGCGCGAGGCGCTCAGCCCGGTTCTGGACCGGCTGACCGATCTGGGCCTGGACCGCAACGGCTCCATCGCCGTCGAGGCGGTGGACACCTCGCTGTCCCACCACGCCACGCGCGCGGAGGACGCCGCCCCCGGCCTCTCGGAGGACGCGCTCGTCTGGCACGAGGTGGTGGACCGCACCGAGTCGGAGTCGCGCGCCTCGCTGGGCTACCTCGCCCTCATGGCACTGGCCACGACCATCGGCATGATCGGCGTCCTGTTCGACCAGCCCATCCTGATCGTCGGCGCCATGGTGGTCGGCCCCGACTTCGGCCCGCTCGCCGCGATCTCGGTGGCGCTGGTCGGACGGCGCTGGCGCATCGCCGGACGGGCCCTTGCCACGCTGGGCGCCGGGTTCGCGGCCGGGTTCGCGGCGTCCGTCGTCATGGCCCTGCTGCTGCAGGCGTGGGGGCTGGCCGACCAGGCGACGCTGCTGGCCGACCGGCCGCTGACATCGTTCATCTGGGCGCCCGACGCCCTGAGCTGGGTGGTCGGCGTCCTCGCGGGGGCGGCCGGCATGATCTCGCTGACCACTGGCCGCTCCGGCGTCCTCGTGGGTGTCCTGATCTCCGTGACCACCGTCCCCGCCGTCGGCAACGCCGCGGTCGCGCTCGCGTACGGCGTCGGCGAGGAGGCCACCGGATCGCTGGCCCAGTTCGCCATCAACGTCGCCATGATCGTGGCGGGCGCCGTGCTGTGCCTCCTGATCCAGCGGACGTGGTGGCGTTTCCAGGGAAGGGTCGCTCCCGACCGGGCCAGAGTCGCAAGCGACCGGTAGTCTCGCCCGGCCCCTGCCTCAGCCCGCGGGGGGAAGTAGACGATCACGAGGTCGCTGGGCGAGTCCCGGCGCACGGAGCGCACGTACTTGAGCACCGGCCCGGCGCTCGCATCGTCGGCAGATGCACCTTGGAGACCAGCACGACGGCGTGCACCCCGGCTCGGCAGTGCACGGGCTGCCGAGACATCCCGCAGCGCGAGCTCCTCGCGCACCCGGTCGTAGTGCCTGAACACCGCGCCCATGAGGACGAACAGCGCCCCCATGGCAAGGAGCGTGATCCATGCACCGGGGTGAACTTGGTGATCAGCACGATGACCAGGACGACGCTGGTGAACGAGAACCCGATGGCGTTCACGACCCGGGAGCGCCGCATGCGGCTGCGCGCCGCGGCGTGGGGCTCCGTCCGCAGCTCGCGTGTCCAGTGCCGCAGCACCATGCCGAGCTGGGACAGCGTGAACGAGACGAACACGCCCACGATGTAGAGCTGGATGAGCCGGGTGGTCTCGGCGTCGAACGCGATGATCAGGACGATCGCGGCGACGGCGAGCACGATGATGCCGTTGGAGAACGCGAGCCGGTCGCCGCGCGTGTGCAGCTTGCGCGGCAGGTAGCCGTCGCGGCCCAGGATCGAGCCCAGCACGGGGAACCCGTTGAACGCGGTGTTCGCGGCCAGGACCAGGATCAGCCCCGTGACCGCGGACACGACGTAGAGCGCGGGCGGGAACCCGGAGAAGACCGCCCCGGCGAGCTGGCCCATCACGGGGATCGTGACTTGGGCTTGCGGAACGCGGGCAGGCCGTTATTGATGGCCTCGATGCCGGTCAGGGCGGCGCTCCCGGACGCGAAAGCCCGGGCTGGCACATCCGTACAACCTCGAAGAATGCCTGCACCGGGTCGTACCTCGCGAAGGCGCCGGGTTCGCCAGTGGCCCTACGTGGCTCGCGCGGCACTCTGCGCGTGGACCCAGCGGGCGATCGTCTCGATCACGCGTTCGTCCAGGTGCTGAGGCGGCAGATAACCGGCGGGCGAGGACGGCTCGGCGCCCGGGAGGAACAGGTGGTCGTCCTCGGGGAGCACCTGGATCATCACGTCGTCGCGGTCGGCGAGGCCGTGCCGCCAGCGGTCGAGGTCGTCCTCGACGGTGACCTGGTAGTCCCGTCCGCCCTGAAGCAGGAGCATGGGCAGGCCGACGCTCCGGGCGGCGTCCACCGGGTCATAGGCCTGCATGTCCCGCCAGAACGACGCGGGCAGGCCGAACGGGAGGCGCGCGGCGGGTGTGTCCCCGCTCAGGCGTGGATCGGCGGCACGGTGCGCCTGGCGTGCGGTGCGCCAGGCGTCGAGGCGCCGGACGCCGGAGCCCGGGATGCCGGCGAGGTAACGAGTGACGCGGATCGCGGCGTCGGGCATCGGGGAGGCGTCGGCGGCTAAGAGCACCAGGCCCGCGACGCTCGGCCCGGCGTCGTCCGGCAGCGCCAGGGCGACCCGCGGCGTGACCTTTCCGCCCAGGCTGTGGCCGGCCAGGACGATGCGCGCAGGGTCGAGGCGCGAGTCCCGCCGCAGCAGGGCGACCGCGTGCGCGACGGCGGGTAGATAGTCGTCGGTCGCGACGGCGCCGTCGCGCTGGGTTCGTTCCGGGTCGGCATGGCTGGGGTTGTCGTACCGGAGCGTGGCGACGCCGCGCGCGGCCAGGCCCCAGGCCAGGTCGCGGCCGATCTTGTTGGCACCCATCGTCATGTCCCGATCGATCGGACCCATGCCGGAGAGCAGTACGACGGCGGGCACGGGGCCGCGCCGCCCGGTGCCGGGGGTCCGGCCATCGCCCTGCACGTCCATCCGCGGGACGGTGAGCGTGCCGTCCACGGCGTCCTCGCCCTCGCCGAGCGTGACGCCCTCCTCGACGAGGAGCTCCGGATCCGCGTACGAGGGCGGCTCCCAGGCAGGGACCGCCGGCACCACGAGCAGGCCGAGCAGCTCCCCGTCCGCACCGACCGTTGCGGTGGCGTCGAGCCTGGGGCCAGGTGTCTCGCAGTCGAACCGGACGACGGTGCGAGGACCGTCCGCGCCGTCGTGAACCTCGGTGCCGACGACCCGCCATCCGGTCATCCCGCCGTGCGCCTCCACCTGCTGGCGCCAGCCCGAGCGCAGCTGCCGGACGGAGACCTTCCGCCGCACGGCCGGGGCGAAGGCCCGGTGCACCTCGCGGACGCGGCCACCCGCCAGGAGCCGAAGCGCTCCGTCCGCCATCTCGACGGGAGTCATTGTTCTCATACTTGAGAATATTAGCGCGGATGCGATCATGGGGCCATGACGAGCGCGGACCTGATCGTGCACCCCGTGCGCCTGCGGATGATCAACGCGTTCGGCGGCGGGCGCGAGCTGACCACCGCCCAGCTGTGCGCCGCCCTGCCCGACGTGTCCAAGGCCACCGTCTACCGTCAGGTCGGGCTGCTGGTGGAGGGCGGGCTGCTCCAGGTGGTCGGCGAGCGACGGACCCGCGGAGCGGTCGAGCGCACGTTCCGGCTCATGCCCGAGCGCGCCTCGATCAGCGCCGACGCCGCCGGGGCGGCCACGCTCGACGATCACCGCACCACCTTCGGCGTGGCGATGACGGCCTTGCTCGCGGAGTTCGGCGCCTACCTCGACCGGCCCGACGCCGAACCGCTCCGCGACCTCGTGGGATACCGGCAGCACGCGGTATGGCTGTCGCCCCGCGAGGCCGAGGACCTGATCGTCCGGATGCGCGAGGCCATCACACCGGTCCTGCGCAACGCGCCCGGCACGGCACCCGACGGGGAGCGTGCGCGATACGTGCTCAGCCCTGTGCTGTTCCCAGCGGGCGGCGAGTGAACCACTGGAAGGGCTGGACCCGGATCGAACAGGTGCCGCCCCGGTAAGCCCGAGCCGCACCTGGCGGCGGCCGGTGGCGCGGGTCACAGGTGCTGGGGCGTTAAGGAACCGTCAAGGGCCGCGTCGACGGCGGCGTGGGGGGCTTGTAATGACTGACGTGACTGTCTCCGCGCCCCCTGCCGCGCCTTCTCCTGCCCCTCCGTCCAGGCTCCGGTCGTGGCTCCTGGCGGGGCAGGAGCTCCGGGCGGACCGGCTCGGGGCCTACGCCCAGGATCGGCCCCCGGAGAAGGTGCACTCCTGGTGGAAGGTGATGTGCCTGACCGGCGTCGACTACTTCTCGACGCTGGGATACCAGCCCGGGATCGCGGCCCTGGCGGCCGGGGTCCTGTCCCCGATAGCGACCCTGGTGCTGGTCGCGCTCACCCTGCTCGGCGCGCTGCCCGTGTACCGCAGGGTCGCCCAGGAGAGCCCGCACGGGCAGGGCTCGATCGCGATGCTCGAACGCCTGCTGACCTTCTGGCGGGGCAAGCTGTTCGTCCTGGTCCTGCTCGGCTTCGCCGCCACCGACTTCGTCATCACCATCACGCTGTCGGCGGCCGACGCCGCGGAGCACGCCGTGGAGAACCCGGCCGTGGCGGACCTGCTGCACGGCGGCAACATGTGGATCACGCTCGGCCTGATCGCGCTGCTCGGCGTCGTGTTCCTGGTCGGGTTCACCGAGGCGATCGGCATCGCCGTCGTCCTGGTCGGGGTGTATCTCCTGCTCAACGTGGTGACCATCGCGGTGTCGTTCGTCCACGTCTTCACCGAGCCCCAGGTGGTCACCGACTGGTCGACCGCAATGGTGGCCCAGCACGGCAACCCGGTGATGATCGTCGCGCTCGCGCTGCTCATCTTCCCCAAGCTCGCGCTGGGCATGTCCGGGTTCGAGACGGGCGTCGCCGTGATGTCCCACGTCAAGGGCGACCCCACCGACACTCCCGACCGCCCGGCGGGCCGGATCCGCAACACCAAGAAGCTGCTCACCGCCGCCGCTGTCACCATGAGCTGCTTCCTGGTGACCAGCAGCCTGGTCACCACCTGGCTCATCCCCCAGGAGGAGTTCGCCGACGGCGGCGCCGCGTCGGGCCGGGCGCTCGCCTACCTCGCCCACTCCTACCTCGGCCCGGCGTTCGGCACGGTGTACGACCTGGCGACGATCGCGATCCTGTGGTTCGCCGGCGCCTCGGCCATGGCCGGCCTGCTCAACCTGATCCCGCGCTACCTGCCCCGCTACGGTATGGCGCCCGAGTGGGCCGCGGCGGCCCGGCCGCTCGTGCTGGTCATCACCGCCATCGCGTTCCTCGTGACGTGGATCTTCGACGCCGACGTCAACGCCCAGGGCGGTGCGTACGCCACCGGCGTCCTGGTCCTGTTCTCCTCGGCCTGCGTCGCGGTCACGCTCGCGGCCCGCAAGGCCGGACAGCGCCGGCTCGCCGTCGCCTTCGGCGTGATCACCCTGATCTTCTTCTACACCACCGCGCTCAATGTCTTCGAGCGGCCGGACGGCGTGAAGATCGGCGCCGTCTTCATCCTCGTGATCGTCCTCGTCTCGCTGGTCTCGCGCCTGAAGAGGTCGTTCGAGCTGCGGACCACCGACATCGCGCTCGATCACCGGGCCCAGATGTTCGTCCGGGAGTGCGCCCGGCGCCACGTCCGGCTGGTCGCCAACGAGCCTGACGCCGGCGACATCAACGAGTACCAGGAGAAGGCCAACCAGATCGCCACCGACAACGATCTTCCGACGTCCGACGACATCATCTTTGTCGAGGTCACGCTCACCGACCCGTCCGACTTCGAGTCCGTGATCGAGGCCAAGGGCGTCGTGCGCCCAGGCGGGTACCGCGCCATCATGCTGGAGGCCCCCAGCGTCGCCAACGCGCTGGCCGCACTCCTGCTGCACATCCGCGACGTGACCGGCGTCCCGCCCCACATCTACTACGAGTGGACCGAGGGCAACCCCATCTCCAACCTGCTGCGGTTCCTGCTCTTCGGCGCGGGCGAGGTCGCACCCGTCACCCGCGAGATCCTGCGGCGCGCCGAGCCGGACCGCGCCAAGCGCCCCCACGTCCACGCGGGCTGACTCCCGCCGGCCGACACCCACCGCCGAGGTAGTCATCTGGCGAGGTGGTCGTGCAGCGAGATAGACAGCCAGCGAGGTGGCCGCGCAGCGGCCCGCGCATGAGTGCTGAACGACTACCTCGCTGGCTGACTACCTCGCTGCACGACTACCTCGGCAGGGTGGGGTCGGCGGCTGCTACCGCGCGGGCTACCTCGATCGGGGTCGGCTGGTCGCCGTTGGAGAGCACGGACAGCGCCACGTGGTCGGCGCCCGCCGAAAGGTGTGCGCGCACCGCGGCGATGATCGCCTCGGCATCGCCGGTGGTCGCTATCGCATCGACGAGCTCGTCGCTCAGGCCGGCGATGTCGTCGTCGCCGAAGCCCATACGGCGCACGTTCGCCGCATAGCCTCCGACGCCCAGCAGGAAGCCCAGGGTGGCGCGCAGGGTCTGCCGGGCGCGGTCGACGTCGGTGTCGAGGACCGCCAGCTGGTGCACCACCAGCGTTGCGTCCGGGCCGAGGACCTCCCGGGCCCACGCCGTGTGCTCGGGTGTCACCAGCATCATGATGGCGCCCGCCGAGCGCTCCCGCGCGAGCTCCAGCTTGCGGGGACCGAGCGCCGCGATCAGCCGCCGGCCGGCGGGTACCCGGGCGTCCGCGGCATCGAGCTCGTCCAGGAACTCGCGCATGCCGGCGATCGGCCGGGCCGCCCGCTGGGAAGCGCCGAAGCCCGCGACCAGCCGTTCCGCCTCGCCGTCGTCCAGCAGGTCGACGAGACGGACGACGTCCGCGACGCCATGGACGTCCAGCGGGATGATCCCTGGGGCGACCGCCACCTTCTTCGTCGCGCGCAGCAGCTCGACCAGCGGCTCCAGCGACTCGAGCTGGCCGCCGGGCAACCACAGCGTGGAGAAGCCGAGCTGTTCGGCCTCCGCGGCCTGTTCGATGTGTGCCCGGTCGTCGGCCACGTTGAGGACCAGCCCCATCGACCCCAGCTCGAACTCGCTCACCAGCAGCTCCCGTCGCAGATCGGCGCCCCCACGGGCCCCCTGTCCACGCGAACGCTAGAACCTCAACCGCCCTTGAGGTCAAGGACGGAACACGAAAGTGCGCCTCTACTCAGCGATCAGGCCCAAAGCCCGTGAGAGGTTCGGGCCGAATCGCTGAGTAGAAGCGCATTACGGGTTCTGGCTGCGACTCAGAAGTCGAAGAGGTCCTCCAGGAAGGACTCCTTGCG
Source organism: Promicromonospora sp. NPDC057138 (assembly GCF_042670845.1). NCBI lineage: Bacteria > Bacillati > Actinomycetota > Actinomycetes > Micrococcales > Promicromonosporaceae > Promicromonospora > Promicromonospora sp. NPDC057138. The sequence goes on from NZ_JBHUUX010000069.1 coordinate 26,389, forward strand.
CTTCTTCTTGTACCGGGGGTCGTGCCGGCGGTCGCCGTACGAGTCGTACCGGCGGTCGTCGTCGTATCGGCGGTCGCGGTCGTAGCGGCGGTCGTCGTCGCGCCGCCGGTCGTCGTAGCGGCGGTCGTCGTACCGCGGGTCGTAGGCCGGCTGCGGGGAGCCGTAGGCAGGGCCGGCATGCACGGGGTTCGACACCGGCGGCGCGGCCGGGGCCGGGGCGGGCGGCGCGACCGGTGCCGGCGGCGTCATCGGCCGGTTCTCGGCGGCGATCTCGTTCTCGACCGAGCGGTCGATGACCTTGTCGAGCTCACCGCGGTCGAGCCACACGCCGCGGCACGTGGGGCAGTAGTCGATCTCGATCCCCTTGCGCTCGGACATGACGAGCGTGGTCTGGTCGATAGGGCACAGCATCGTGAGTGGTCTCCTTGCGGTCGTCATCAGCCGGTGGACCAACGGACGGGCCGGGCCGGCGGTTCCTCGGCCGCCCGAACCCGCGGACGGTCCCACGCTCTCACGGGTCACCGGATCGCCCAAGAGAGCCCGGCGCCGTATCACCTGGCAGCGGGCGACTGGCGGAGGCCCTGACATGTGAGAGAGTTTCACCAGCAGGGGTGACACCCGGCGAACCTGTCCGGAGGTGCAAGGGACCGATGACCGTCCTCGTGGCGTACAACGAGTCACCCCAGGGTGAGGCCGCGATGCGTGCCGCCGTCGGCGAGGCCGTGCGGCGCAAGCAGGACCTGGCAGTGCTCGTGCTGACGCCGCAGGTGGGTACCGGTGTCCCCGCCACGCTGGCGCACCTGCTCGACTCGGTCCCGAACACCGTCTCGATCGCACCGATCGCCTTCCGCGCCGAGGAGGCCGACGTCGCCGACGCGATAGTCGACCGGGCCGAGGCCGTCTCCGCGGCCCTCGTGGTCATCGGCTCGCGCAAGCACTCCACGGTCGGCACGTTCCTCGTGGGGGCGACGACGCAGCAGGTGCTCCTCGACTCCCCCGCCCCGGTCCTGGTGGTCAAGGCCACCTACGCCTGACCCACCCAAACCCCTTGGTTGTGGGCGCGACCGTTGCGCCTCAACCGGGCAGGTCGTCGCAACCGTTCCGCCCACAACCCTTACTTGACGGCGCCGGACGTGATGCCCGAGATGATCTTGCGCTGGGCGACGATGAACACGACCAGCAGCGGCAGGCTCATCAGCACCACGTAGGCGAAGATCAGGTGCCAGTTGTCGAGGTACAGCCCGGCGCTGGCCACCTGGAAGAGGTTCAACGGCAGGGTGTCCAGCCGCCCGCCGACCACGAAGAACGCGTAGAAGACGTCGTTCCACACGTACAGGCAGATCAGGATCGTCGCCGTCGAGAGCACCGGCGCGAGCAGCGGCAGGATGATCCTGCCGAAGACGCGCAGCGGCCCCGCCCCGTCGACCCGCGCCGCCTCTTCGAGCTCGACCGGGATCGTGCGGATGAATCCGGTCACGAAGAAGATGACCGTCGACATGTACATGCCCATGTAGACGCCGATCATCCCGATGGCCGTTCCCGCGAGGCCGAGCTGGCGCAGCAGGAGCACGACGGTCACGACGGCGGGCGGCAGCACGATCCCGCTGATGGCCAGGGCGTAGAGCACCGCCATGAGGCGGGAGCTGCGGCGCGCCAGGACCCACGAGGCCAGCGACCCGAGCGCGAGCACCCCGATGACGGCCGGGACCATGATCAGCAGGCTGCCGAAGAACGCAGCGGGCACGCGGCCCTGGTCCCAGACGGCCGCGAAGTTCTCGGCGTACTGCCACGTCGTGGGCAGGGACAGGTCGGGGTTGAGGGCCTCGCCCTGGGTCTTCCCCGCGGTGACGACGACGATCCACAGCGGCATGCCGATGAGCAGGACGACGGCGAGGATCGCCACCACCGGCTGGACCCGGCGCCACGTTCCGAGCTTGGTGTTCACAGGACGTCCTCTCGCTTGCGCAGGGTTCGGATGACGGGGAACGCGAGGGCGACCACGACGACGAAGAGCACGAGGCTCATGGTCGTGGCCTGCGCGAACAGGCCCTGCCCGAACGTGCGGAAGATGAAGATGTTGAGCAGTTCGGTAGTGCGCGCCGGCCCGCCGCCGGTGGTGGCCTGGACGATGTCGAACCCGTTCATCGAGCCGAGCAGGGCGGTCGCGACGTTGAAGGTCAGCGCGGGCGCGAGCAGGGGGAACCGGATGTCGCGGAACGTGGTCCAGGCGGAGGCGCCGTCGAGCCGGGCGGCCTCCAGCACGTCCTCGCTGATGGTCTTCAGGCCCGCGAGGTAGATGAGCATGGACAGGCCCATCCACTTCCAGGAGTGGATCAGCGCGACCACCAGCAGGGTCCAGGTGGTGTCGCCCAGCCACGGGATCGTGACCGGGTGGCCGACGAGGGCACCGAGGATCGCGTTGGCGGCGCCGTCCGGCTTGAGGATCGCCTGGAACACGTAGCCGGCGGCGAGCGCCGACATGACGACAGGGATGAAGAACATCACCCGGGCGAACCGGTTGATCTTGGTGTCGCGTTCGAGGAGGAGCGCGAGCAGCAGCCCGAACAGGTTCTGGAAGACCGCCACCAGGACGGCGTAGATCAGGGTGACGCGCAGCGACGCCAGGAGGGTGCCGCTCGTGATGAGGTCCTGGAAGTTCTGCAGCCCGACGAACCCGATCTCGCTCTTGAAGCTCGACCAGTCGGTGAGCGAGTAGACGAAGTTGAAGACCGTGGGCAGGAAGAAGAACACCCCGAGAACCGCGAACGCCGGGATGAGGAACCGGGCCGGGTGGCTGGCGCGGTGCCGGTGGTTGGTGCGCGCCGTCGGCCGGCGCGACGCGGATGGTCTCGCGGGCGGTATCGGTGCTCTGGCGGTGGTCTGTGCGGTCACGTTCAGTCCTCGGACGGGGTGCCGG
>NZ_JBHUUX010000070.1:0-29021 GCF_042670845.1 Promicromonospora sp. NPDC057138
CAGGAGGTCGGTCCAGCACTGGACCGACCTCGATGCCAACTGCCGACTTCGTGAGGCGACCCCAGCAAGGTGCCGACCTCGGGAGCCCGCGCCGCACCCTCGCGCCAGCGCTCGGAGACCCCGGGCACCGCGGCGCCGCGAAGTGCGACACTTCCCGCATGCGCGACGACGAGTGGGCCAGGGAGCGGGCCGAGGCGGTCCGTGTCCAGGCCGAGCGCCTGCAGGCGCGGCAGGATGCCGAGCACACCCGGGCGGAGGCGATGCTGCGCGAGTTCGCGGCCGCCGCGCGCGCCGCCGGGCTCGCCCCCGTGCCGCTGCAGGTGCAGGGCTACGGCGGCCGCGGCACCGCCCGCACGCCGCTGCACGGCTGGTACCTGCGCGTGGACCGCACCCTCGGCGTCAGCACGGACGGCGACTTCTACGTGCTCACGGCCCCGATCGGGATCCTCGACCGGGTGCGCGGCGTGCGGCCGGACCCGCGCCGTCCGCCGCTGACGCTCGGCGCGGGCGGCAAGGACGGCGAGTCCCTGCCCCTGGCCGAGGCACTGGAACGTCTGCTGCCGGGCTGGCGCACCCGCTGACCCGGGTCCCCGCCCGCGTCACTCGCCAGTCAGCAGCCGCTCTCGCCGTTCCCGGAGCTGAGCGAGCCGCGCCTCCAGCGCCGCCGCGCGCTCGACCGCGCCCTGGTGCACCCGCCCGACGGCGCCCAGGGCCGCGCGCACCCGCTCGCGGGCCTCGGTGATGCGGTTCATGACGGTCCAGTCGCTGAAGATGTCGTCGAACCAGACGTCGAAGGTCCCGAGCAGCCCGTCCGCATCGATACCCCCGACGCCCTCGCGGCCGAGGTCGCCGAGCTCCCGCGCAAGCACCCGGAGCGACTCGTCGGCGGTCCGCATCAGCTCGACGGCCTGGTCCATCTTCTGGCGCTTCATCATGTCGGCGAGGAAGCCACCGCCGCCGAACGTGTCGAAGGTGGCCCAATTGCCCGCGCTGTCCAGGTGGTGCCAGGCGCCGGAGAGCGCCGTGCTGGCGCGCTCGGCCGCGCCGATCACCTCGTGCACCTCGGTCAGCTCCCCGCGCGTGGTGCCCACCCGGGTCGCGAGCTGGGTGAGCTCCTCGGCGCCGTCGGCGCCAGCCGCGACCACCCACGTCTCCTTGGCCGCGAGCGCCGCGGCCCGTCGCGCGCCGACGTCCGCGAGGCGGTCCAGGGCCGCCGCGACGACGGCGCGCTCCCGCTCGGCGCCGCGGACCGCGGACCGCGCGGCGGCCACCCGGTACTCGGCGGCCCGGTGCTCGGCGCGCTCGTTCGCGAGCCGTTCGTCGCGGTTGCCGCGCATGGTCGCCCAGATCAGCGTGGGGCTGAAGTCCTCGAGCCTCCCGACGTCCGCGGCCTCGCCCGCGAGCGCCTCGGTGGCCTGCGCCAGCTCGTCCTCGGCCGCGTCCAGCGCGGACTGCGCGGCGCCGAGCCGGCCGCTGAGCCGGGCGTGCTCGAAGGTCGCTTCCTGGGCCGCTTCCAGCTCCGCCTGGACGTGCTGCGCCGTCGTCGGCGCGTCCTGTGCCATATCGGTCAGCGTAGGCCGCGGCGGGCTGGGACGACACGAAACATGGCGGCGCTCGTAGCGGCCTCAGCCCGCCGAGCGGCCCAGGTCTTCCCAGCGCCGCCAGCCCGCCAGCCGCTCCTCGGTGATCGGGAGGACGGCGTCCGCCGCGAGGTCGCCGACCAGGATCCGCAGCGGCGGCTCGTCGGCGTCGGCCACGGCGAGGACCACGCGGGCGACGTCCGCCGGGGACGACGAGCCGGGCGGGTGCCACGCGGACGCGCGCAGCGCGTCGTACGCCGGAAGCTGCGTGGCGCGCGCCGCGGACTGGCCGCGCCACTCCGTGTCCACGGGCCCCGGCTCGACGAGCGTGACGTGGATGCCGAACCCCGCCACCTCCTGGGCGAGCGACTCGGACAGGCCCTCCAGCGCCCACTTGGACGCGCTGTAGCCGCCGAGCCCCGGCCAGGCGGCGACGCCGCTCGAGCTGGACACCTGCACCAGATGCCCCGACCCCTGCGCCCGCAGCACCGGGAGCGCCGCCTGGGTCACGTGCAGCACGCCGAAGAGGTTGACGTCGAGCTGGGCGCGCAGCTGCTCCGGCGTGATCTCCTCGACGTACCCCAACAGCCCGTAGCCCGCGTTGTTCACCACCACGTCGAGGCGGCCGAGCCGCTCGGCCGCCGCCCGCACCGCGGCTTCGGCCTGCGCCGGGTCGGTCACGTCCAGCCGCAGCGGCACGACGGCGTCGCCGTGCTCGGCCACCAGGTCGTCCAGCGCGCCCAGGTCGCGCGCCGTCGCCGCCACGCGGTCGCCACGCTCCAGGGCCGCCGTCGCTATGGCGCGGCCGAGCCCGCGGCTCGCGCCCGTCACGAACCAGGCCCGGGTCATCGGGCACCGCCCGCACGAGTCGCCGCGCCTGTGTAGTGCGAGCTCGCCAGGGCGATGAACAGCAGCATCATGCCGCGGGCCAGGTCGGGGCCCAGCGCCCGTTCGGTCAGTCCGATGGGTGTCGGAGTCACGCTCACGGAGTCGGTCGCCACGGGCCTCATCGTTCCAGGCCGGACGGCCCTGGACGTTAGGCTCGCGGCATGCCCGCGGACGACGACGAGACCCGGCCCCTCACCCGGCGCGAACGGCTCCGGCGGCAGACGGTCGACGAGATCGTCCAGCGGGCGCTGGAGCTGGTCGACGTCGACGGGGCGCACGGCCTGTCGCTCGCGTCGGTCGGCAAGGCCGTGGGCATGACGCCGCCCGCCCTGTACCACTACTTCGCGTCCCGCGAGGCGCTGCTCGACGCCCTGGTCACGGCCGGATACACCGACCTCGGCACCGCGGTGGAGACCGCCGCCCGCGAGGCCGCGGACGGGCCCGCGCCGGACCGGCTGGCCGCCATCGCGCACGCCTGGCGAGGCTGGGCGCTGGACCACCCGCGTCGGTACGCGATGCTCTTCACCGGAAGCCGCCGCGAGACGGTCGACCCGCTGGAGAGCGTCAGCGCGATCAGCCAGAGCATGCTCGCCCTGGTCACGACGCTCCAGGCGATTGCGCCCGACGCCGCGGGCCCGGACGTCGGCGGCGGGTCCGCCCTCGGTGCGCGCGCGGGCGTCGACCAGGAGCTGGCACGGTGGGGCCAGTCCCTCGGCGCGCCGACGGCGGCACCCGCCACGCTCCGGCTCGCTCTGTCGACCTGGTACCGGGTGCACGGCCTCGTGTCCCTGGAGATCGTCGGCGCCTTCGACACCATGGGCCTCGACGGCGAGCGCCTGCTGGCGGCCGAGGTCGACGGCCTGGTCCGCGAGGCCGCTCGCGCCTGATCCGGGTGGTCCCGGCGTTCTGCCAGATGAACCGCGCCGCGGCCGCACGTCAGGCCGCAGGCAGGGCGGCGAGGATCCCGCCCGTGATGAACGCCACGAGCCGCTCGCGGTCCGCGTCGCCGGAGCCGCCCGCCTGGGACCCGGTCAGCCGGGGCCACTCCACAGCGGCGAAGGCTCCGGACTGGTGGAGGCTGAGCAGCCCCAGCATGCTCGTGTAGGCGAATCGGATGCCGTCGTCGTCCAGGCCCGGTAGCGCGCGGCCCAGCGCGGTCAGGTAGCGCCCCTCCACCGGATCGATCTGCTCGGCGAAGATCTGCCGGACCCGCGGATCAGGCTCGCTGACCATGCGGCCGATGAAGCGCGCGACGTCCGGCCCGTGCCCCTCCAGGAGGGGCACGCGGCTCCGGCCGGATCGGGACCATCCTGCAGGCCCGCAACCCCGCGGTGGCCCTGGTGCGGAACGCCGTCGCCTCGGCCGTTCCCACCTCGGTGCTCATGCGGCTGGCGGGAAGCGCCTTCGCCTGGACCCCGCCCTTCGGCGGCGACGGACCGGAAGCCGCTGAACCTGCCGTCTGAGCGCACGCCGCGCTCGGCCCGTGGCCCCACGTCAGCCCGCGCGCATCGCCGCCGCGACCTGCTCGGTGGTCATCGCCGGCGCCGAGAGCGGGTGGGATCGGCGGACCGTCATCCCGCCTACCTCGAGCGTCTTCGCAGCGAGGGCACGACAGCGATCGCGGAGGTCGCAGACGTCCTGGACCCCGGCGAGCGGGCGGACGTGCTGGCGCGGATCACCGAGCGGCTCGGCCCGGTCGAGGTGCTCTACTTCGGCCCCGCGGCCATGGATCCCGACAGCTTCCCGGTGCCGATCGAGCAGGTCACGGGCGGGTCCGCGCTCCACACGTACGCGCTGACCCTCAACGCGGCGCTCGCGGACAGCGGCGTGTTCGTCGGTTCGCTGGTGATCGGCGGCGGCGTGCAGGGCGGCGACATCTACACGGCGATGTCGAAGCAGGCAGTCGACGGCCTCGCCGAGCTGGGGCTGGACGCGGACCAGCTCGCCGCGATGTCCCTCGACCCCGAGAAGATCGCGGACTCCGCCTGGCACCTTGCGACGGAACGCGACCGCGCGGAGCTGGTCTTCTCGGTCATCGACTGAGCGATCGTCCGAGTGATCGGCCGACGCGGCGGGACGCCGAGGCGCCGGCCTCCGGCCCTGACTCGCGGTACCGGGTACGACGAGTCAGGGCCGCAGGCCGGTAGTGCCGACCGTCGCATCCACGCACGAGCCGGGTAGCACGGTGTACCCGGCCAGCGGGTGCCAGCTCTCCTGGCACACGTTCACCGCAGCAAAATCCAGTTCAGCCAGGCCGAACAATTCGGCACAGCCAGCATCTCCGGGGCACAGCCGAACGAGATTCAGCCCTGCTGGCACCTACCCGGGGAGCGCACGCTGCCGCACCAGCACCAGCGCTCCTCGCACGCACTCCGCGCGCGCCGCGCTCGTCGGACGACAACGACGTCAGTCCCGGTTCAGCAGCGCCTCCGCCATGGCGACGGATGCGGGAGCGAGCACTGTCGCGCCGTCCTCGATGTCCCACAGCGCGTTCTGCAGCAAGCGCCCCAGCGTCCAGCCCGTAGCTCGCGCGCGGTCGAGCCCGAGCACCTCGGTGAGCAGATCGAAGCGCCGGCGCACCACACGAGAAGGGTCCCGAGCGACGACATCGTCCCAACGGCTGTCCAGCGCGGGCCACAGGTCGAAGCCGGGGTCGCCCGCGAGCGGCTCGGGGTCGATCGCGAGCCACGGCTCGCGCTCCCCCGCGAGGATGTTGTCGTAGTGCAGGTCCCAGTGCAGCATCCGGTCGCCGGGCTCGCCGGCCAGCTCCGCTACCACCGCCGCCCAGCCCCGCAGGACCTGCCGGTCGACGGGGTCGGTCAGTGCAGTGACCGCCTCGGTAACTCGTTCCAGCATGGCGGTGGCGACGTCGCCGAGGCTCCGCAGCCCGGGCGGCGCCTCGACGGAGACCAGGCGCGCCAGCAGCTCGGCGAGGATCCGGATCGCGGTGTCGTCGTCCTCGACCGAGGCGAGCGTGCGGGCGCCGTCGAGCCGCTCCAGCAGCATGGTGCCGCTCGCGGGATCGTCGTCCAGCAGCCGCACCATCCCGCGGCCGTTCCAGGTGCGCAGCCCGACCAGCGCGGCGGTGGTCTCCGCGCGGGGCAGCTGGAGCTTGAGGACCGCGCGCGTGCCGTCCCCGCCCAGCACCGGCAGCACGAGCGAGGCCTCCCCCGCGGCGGCCGCGCCGTCCCGGTTCAGCTCCCAGCGGTCCAAGAGGTCCTCGACCAGCCCCGGCAGTGCCGCGATCCAGGCCCGCCCCTCTTCACCAAAGCCTTTGTCGTACGAGGCGGCCAGGGCATGCGGAACCTTGACCGGATCCAGTGCGCTCACCACGCGAGGGTATGTGAGTACATCGTCTGGACGGAGGACGCTCGACGGCCGGTCATCCCCGTCGTTCTGAATCGGGAACCGGCGGCCCGTCGACGACGGTGACGTTTCCGACCGTGCGCAGCGCGGCCACCACCCCGGCCGCGTCAGCGCCGTGGACGACGACGTGGTCCGCCAGCGCCGGATGGCGAACCAGGTGGATGGCGGTCTGCCCGTCCTCCGTGGTCGCGATCGTCTCCTCCCAGCCGCCGTCGTCGTCTCCTTCGAGCGGTACCACCTCGAGCATCCAGTCCTCGTCCCACGTCACGGTGTAGAAGACGCGCTTTGCGTCGTCGTCCGCCCGCAGCCAGACCGCAGCCCGGGGGATCTCCCGCCCAGCCACCCCAGGCCGCGCCGTGACCCAGTCCTCGTCGCCGTCGACCGCGCCCGCGGGGCGCAGGACCGGGGCGAGCTCTCGCACCTTGTCCTTGATCACGATCGGCGAGTCCTGCAGGTCGTTCCACACTCGGACGGCAAACGCAGCCCACTCGGCGACGGCGTCGTCCTCGTGCTCGGTGGCCGCGTTGACCAGGTCGACGGTCTCGTCGTCGAGCGGGCCCCCGCCGCCGGACAGCGCGAGCGCGACGAGCAGCCCAGGATCCGTCTCCAGACCGCCCGCCTCGATCTGCGCACGGAGCATCTGCTCGCTCCACCCGCCGAGGTGGTCACCGACCGCCTGCCGGATCTTCGACGCCGCCTCGACCGAGCCGCTGCGGACGAGCACGGCCTTGACCGGAGCGTCGATCACCTTCGCCTCGATCAGCTGATTTCCCGCCTCGTCCTTGTAGAACGTGGCGAGCAGCTCGACGCCGAACCCGCCGGTGCCCTCGTGGACGAATCGGTGCCCGGTCTCGTCGGCAAGCATCTCCAGCAGATCGTCGTCGATCTCCGCGTCCGGCAGGACTACCAAGGCACCGCGCACCATTTCCCACGCCCTCTTTCCGTATTGTCCCGAAACGTCGCGACAACCCTACGCGGGATACCCGGTGCGGGGCCGTCGCCGCGAACCCGTCACGGCACGAGCACCACCTTGCCGCTCGAGTGCCCGGCGTCGACCAGGGCCTGGCCGCGGGCCGCCTCCGCCAGCGGCAGCACCTTCGCGACCGGCACGGACACCTCGCCGCGCACGACCATGCCGACCAGCTCGGCGAGCTCCGCGGCCGAGGGCTCGGACCGCTCGTTGAACTCGACGCCCAGCCCGTGGGCGGCCGGGTCGGTGAGCGTCAGCACGCGGTCGGTGCCGCCGCGCAGCTCGATGCTGTCCGGGAGGACGCCGCTGCCCGCGGCGTCGAGCACGGCGTCGACGACCGGCGTCAGCGCGCGCACGCGATCGACCAGACCTTCGCCGTACGTGGTGGGCGCCGCCCCGTAGGAGGCGACCCGCTCCTGGTTCGCCGGCGACGCCGTACCGATCACGCGCACGCCCGCCGCGACCGCGAGCTGGGTCGCGAGCCCGCCGACGCCGCCGCTCGCGCCGTGCACCAGCAGGGTCTCCCCCGGCAACAGGGCGAGGATGCGCAGCGCCCGCCTGGCCGCCTCGCCCACGACCGGCAGGGCTGCGGCCTGGGTCGCGTCGAGCGCGTCGGGAACCCGCGCCCACCGCTTCAGGATCGCGAGCTCCGCTGCACCGCGGCTGGTCCAGCCGGTGACGCGGTCGCCCGTAGCGACCCCGGCGACGTCGGCCCCGACCTGGTCGACGACGCCGGCCACCTCCAGCCCTGGGACCGCCGGGAGCCGCGTCGGGAACTGGGCCTCCATGGCGCCCGACCGGACCTTCCCGTCGAAGCCGTTCAGGCCCACCGCCTCCACCCGCACGCGGATCTGCCCGGGGCCGGCGTCCGGCTCCGGGACCTCGCCCAGGTGCAGGACCTCCGGGCCGCCGAACTGATCGAAAACTACTGCGCGCATGACGCTCCCTCTCGTTCAACCAGGTTTGCTGTTCGGAACAGGTAAGCATCCTGACCCCCTCGGGCTCCATCCCGGCCAGGAGCTGCTGCTCATGTTCCTGTGGAACCACGGGCCGCAGCGGCAGACGGACCTCGCCCAGTACGTCGCCACCGACTCGGCGTCGATGACGCGGACGGTCCAGCGGCTCGAGCGGTCCGGGTTCGTGCGCCGCCGGCCCAGCCCCGACGACCGGCGCGTCACCCTCGTGGAGCCCACGCCCGCGAGCCAGGCGCTCCGCCCGCGCGTCGCCGAGATCTGGGCCCAGCTCGAGCAGGCGACGGCGGGCGCCCTGACCTCCGCCGAACGCGACGAGGCGACGGCACTCCTGCGCGGGCTGCAGGCGAACGTGGGCAACGCCGTCGTGCCGTCTACGTCGCCGACACCCCGGGCGACGGCTCCGACGCCCACACCTCGGACACCGGCGCCATCAGCTCCGGGTCGGACGCCGGCTCCGACGCCGTCGAGCCCGCCGGGTCCGGCGTCGGACCGGGGACGGTGAGCGTCGCGATGGCGGTGGTGACCGGGATGGCGAGCACGAGCCCGATCGACCCGACCAGGGTGCGCACCACCTCCTCGGCGATCTCGCCCGAGGTCAGGGCCGTTGCCGGCGACTGGTCCACGAGCCAGACCATCATCAGCAGCGGCAGGGCGGCACCGACGTAGGCGAACGCGATCGTGTAGACGGTCGAGGCGATGTGGTCGCGGCCGATCCGCATGGCGCTGGTGAACAGCTCGGCCCGCGACGCCGTCGGCGCGAACCCGCGCAGCTCCCACACGGCCGACGCCTGGGTGATCGTCACGTCGTTCAGCACGCCCATGCCGGCCAGGACGATGCCGCACAGCGCGATCCCGCGCAGGTCCGCCCCCGGTGCGCTGGACGGCAGGAACGACGACATCTCGTGGTTCGTCCCCGTGATCTGCGCGGCGCCCGACGCCCACGCGGCGATCCCCGCCGTCAGCGCGAGGCCGACCAGCGTGCCCAGCAGGGCCGTCGACGTCCGCGCGGACAGCCCGTGCGCTAGATACAGCGTCACGAACATGACCAGGGACGACGTCACCAGCGCCACGCCGATCGCCGACTCCCCCGCGAGCAGGGCGGGCATGGTGAAGCCCAGGAGGACGACGAAAGCGAGCCCGAGCCCGGCCATCGCGGCCAGCCCGCGCCATCGCGCGACCAGCAGCACAACGACGGCGTAGACGATGGCCAGCAGCGCGATCGGCAGCTCGCGCTGGAAGTCCATGAACACCAGCGGGTCGACGCCGGCCTGCGAGACCTGGGAGATGTCGACGGCGACGAGGCGGTCGCCCTCGGCGAGCGGGACCGACGGCCCGGGCGACTGCATCCGGGACTGCTCGCCGTCGGCGAGCTCGACCGGGATGCTCCCGGTGTCCGGGTCGGCGGGGCCCGTGACCGTCACGTCGACGAACGACGTGCCCTCCGCCCTGGCCGGCACCCGGTCGGGCACGTCGCCGCCGTTCGGCCACAGCAGCCACAGCCCGGCCAGGGTCACCAGCAGGGCGGACACCAGGGTCACGACCAGGAGGAACGTCGTGCGTGGCGCGGCCGGGCCGGCCGAGCCGTGCGAGTGAGGGTGCCCCATGGGCACATCCTGGCCCACGGGCGCGCGCCGGGCGCGGCGAGGGGTGACCCGCCGAACGTAGGAGTAGTAGCCGTATCAGGGTCCATGCAGCTACTGCTCCTACGTTCGGCGCCAGGCCCTCGGGTCGGCCCGCTAGGCTGCGGCCTCCACCGGCCGGGGCTCAGGAGCCGGCGCCCGGCGCTGCGCGCGGCTTCCGCCCGCCGACAGGGCGACGGCGCCGGCCAGCGCCGCGAAGGCCGCGAGAACCAGGAACCCGAGCCGGTAGCCGGCCTCGGTGGGCTCCCCTCCGGGGGCGGCAGATCCGGTGACGATGGCGGTCATGAGCGCTGTCCCGATCGCGCTGCCGATGGTCCGGAGGTTGGCGTTCATACCGCTGGCAACCCCGGTCTGGGTGGGCGGCACGGCGGCGACGACGATGTTCGTCATCGCGGCATAGCCGAGACCCAGCCCGAGGCCGAAGAGCGCGGCCTCGGCGGTGAGCACCAGGGCCGACCCGTGCACGAGCGCGATCGCCACGGTGGAGGCCGCGATCAGGACGGCGCCTGTCGCGAGCTGGCCGCGCTGGGACAGCACCCGCGACAGCCGACCGGTGAAGAACCCGGCGGCGGCCATGACGGCCAGCATGGGCAGCATGATCAGCCCCGCCGTGCCGACGCTCGCACCGAGGCCGTAGCCGGTCGAGACCGGCTCCTGCACGAAGCGCGCGAAGTAGGCCCAGGTGCCGAACATGGACGCACCGAAGAGGACGGCCGCGAGGTTCGTGTTCCAGACTCCGGGCAGGCGCATCATGCGCATGTCGACCAGGGGCTCCCGTACGCGCAGCTCGACCAGGACCCAGACGGCGAGCAGGAGCGCGGCGAGCACGAAAAGGCCTATGGTCCGCGGCGATCCCCAGCCCCACGCGGCGCCGGTGCTGAGCGGAAGCAGGAGCGCGACGAGCCAGCCGGACAGGAGCACCGCCGAGGAAAGACTGACCCGCCCCTGGGCACGCTCCCCCCGCTCGGGGACCCCGACGAGGACGAGGATCCCGCCAACCGCCACACCGAGCAGCGGGACCAGGAACAGCCCGCGCCATCCGACCAGCCCGGCGAGCGGACCGGCCAGCACGCTGCCGATGCCGCCGCCCACGGCCAGGAGCGCGGAGAGCACGCCGATCCCACCGGCCACGCGCCCCGGGGGCAGTACGTCGCGAACGATGCCGAAGCCGAGCGGGAACATCGCACCGCCGAGGCCCTGCAGCGCGCGACCCACCAAGAGCACGCCGAGGTTGGGAGCGAGCGCGGAGACGAGGCTGCCGAGCCCGACGGCGGCGAGGGCGAGCAGGAACATGCGCCTCCGCCCGAGCAGGTCGCCGGCGCGGCCGAGCAGCGGGGTGGCCACCGCGGCGACGATGAGCCAGGTGGTGAGCGCCCAGGTGATCCCTGCGGCGTCGGTACCGAGGTCCGCCTGCATGACGGGCAGAACGGGAACCAGGAGCGACTGGAGGCTCGCGAACGAGCCGACGGCGATGCCCAGCGCGGTGAGCGTGCGCCGGGGCGATGTGGAGACGGGCATGGGACGGCTTCCGTTCGTCGGTCAGGGGGCGCCGCGTCGTCGAGGCTAGAATAGGAGGATGGCTCCGATCGGAGACCTCCTCCGTTAAACGTAGCGGAGGACCTCTCCGCTTTCAAGTGGAGACCGACGATGTCGCGCGCCCGGCGCGCGCCGGACCGAGAGGAAGGCAGTGACCGACACCGAGCAGCCCACATGGTCGGGCGTCCAGCGCCCGAGGCGTGCCGACGCCAGGCGGAATTTCGACGCGCTGCTCGTCGCCGCCCGCGACGCGTTCGCCGAGCACGGCACGGGAGCCTCGCTCGACGAGATCGCACGAAGCGCCGGAGTCGGGATCGGCACGCTGTACCGCAACTTCCCCACACGCGACGCCCTCGTCGAGGCGGTGTACGTCAACGAGGTCGAGAGCCTGGTCAGCGCCGCGCAGGGGCTGGTAGACCGGCCTCCGTGGGAAGCGTTCGAGCGCTGGCTCGACCACTTCGTCGACTACGTCGGCACCAAGCGTGTTCTCGTCGAGGGGCTCAACCGCGAGTCACCGGTGATGCGGAGCTGCCGCGGCGCTATGTACGCGGCGGGAGAGCCGCTGCTGCAGCGCGCACAAGAGGCGGGTGCGGCGCGAACGGATGTGAGCATCGAAGACGTCGTGCGCCTGGTATCCGGCGTCACGGGTGCCGTCTACCTCGATGCCGCCCAGGCGCAGCGGGTGCTCGGCATGGCCATCGACGGCGTCCGCGCCCGCTGACGCGAACCTCGATCACGGTCTCGGTTCGGCGGTCCTGGTCAGGCCGCCCGCAGGAGGAGCGCGTCGAGGAGCGCGTCCGCCGCGCCGTCCTCGTCGATGGTTCCCGTGACGCGGCCGGCGACGGCACGGACCGACTCGGGCGCGTGCCCCATGGCTATCGACGTGGCCGCCCACCGAAGCATCTCGAGATCGTTCTCGCCGTCGCCGACGGCGACAGTCCGGGTGGGCGCGACCCCCAGCTCGACGCGGATGCTCTCGAGTGCCGTCGCCTTGCTGACGCCGGGTGCCGTGACGTCGACCCAGTCCACGCGGGCCGGGATCGCGGTGACGCCGGACGCGCGCAGCGCCGGGGCGAGCCGCTGGGCCCACTGCCCGTACACGACCACGCGCGGCGTCGGGCGGGCCCAGACGTCCTGGAGCTCGCGCACGACCTCCTGGCTCCCGCTGAGCCGCCGTTCCGGGAACCGTCTGGTCACGCGATAGCCGCTGCCGACCACCTCGGCCCCGAGGCTCAGGTCCGGCCGCGTCCGGGCGACGAGCCGGCACACGGGCTCGGCGGCCAGGGGCCGCACGTCGACCACCGAGTACCCGTCCGCGTCCAGGCGCGCCGTCACCGCCCCGTTCGCCGCGACCACCCAGCCCTCGCGGATCCCGAGCCGCGGGACCACCTGCACCGCGGCCGACAGGGAGCCGCCCGTGGCCACGACCAGGTGGTGCCCGGCGGCGCGGACGGCCGCTATCGCGTCGAGGACGGCGGGGGTGGGCCGGCGTCCGGCCCGGACGAGCGTCCCGTCGACGTCGCACGCGACGAGCGCGGGCGTGGACGTCGGCACGCCCGACAGTGCTGCGGTGGCCTCGGACGCGGTCGCGCTCACGATATTCCCCTGGTGATAGGTGGTATGCCCCATCTTTGCCGATACTAGGACATTTTGGGAATTCGGATCACCGGGTCTCGGGGCTGCGGGGCGGTGTCGTCGCCGCTAGAGCCGCAGGCCCCCGGAGACCTCGATGTCCTGGGCCGTGACCCAGCGGGCGCCGTCGGACAGGAGGAAGGCGATGACCGCGCCCGAGTCGTCGGACTCGCCGAGGCGGCCCAGGGCGGTCTGCCCTTCGAACAGCGCCGTGACCTCGGGCGACTCCTCGAACACCCGGCCGGCGAACGGGGTGCGCGTCGGTCCCGGGGACACGGTGTTGACCCGGATGCCGCGCCCGCCGAGCTCCTTGGCGAGGTAGCGCGTGAACACGGTCAGCGCGCCCTTCATCGCCCCGTACGCCGAGTAGCCGGCGGTCAGGCCGGACCAGCGGGCGGAGTTGCTGGAGGTGTTGACTATCGCGCCGCCGTCGGCCAGGAGCGGGAGCAGCGCCTGGGTGACGAGGTAGGGACCCTTGAACAGCAGGCCGTACATGTCGTCGAGGAGCTCCTCGGCAGCTTCCTCGACCAGGGCGTTACGGCCCGCACCCGCGTTGTTGACCAAGCCGGTGAGCTGGTCCGTGCCCCAGGTCGCGGCGAGCGCCCGCTCGACGTCCGCCCGGAAGCCCGGGAACGTCGCGGGAGACCCGAGGTCGAGCGGCAGCGCGACGGCGGCGGCGCCGGCCTCCTCGACGAGCCGGACGGTCTCGAGCGCGCCGTCCTTGTTGGAGTTGTAGGTGACGATGACGCCGGACCCGTCCTGCGCGGCGCGCACCGCGGCGGCCTGCCCGATGCCGGAGCTGGCCCCGACGATGACGGTCACGCGGGTGGTGCTACGGACGCTGCTGTGGTCGTTGCTCGACATTGACTGGTTCTGCCTCACGTGTCGGATAGTGCTTGCGGTGGGTTCTCGGGGGTCGGCGTGGTGCCGCTCCCCGTCGTCCACCAGTCAAGGCGATCAGCGGGCTGGGCGGTGATAGCGTTCCTCTCGCGTTATTGCCTGATCCTGCTCGGGCGCGCGGCCGGCACCACGTTCGCGCTCATCACCCAGGGCTCCAAGGAGCTGCGGCTCGGCAGCCAGACCGTCACGTACGGGCCGGGCGAGTACCTGGTCACCTCGGTCGACCTGCCCGTCATCGGCCGGTTCACCGAGGCCACGCAGGAGGCACCGGCGCTGGGGGTCGGCATGGACATCACCGCGTCCGCCGTCGCCGAGCTCCTGCTCTCGACGGGCGAGGGCCTCGGGGTCGACGGCGGCGCGGGGCCCGACGGTGGGCCCGGCGGGTCGCGCGCCGTCGGCCGGGCCACCCCGGCGCTCGCGACGAGCCGGGCGCCCGCCGAGCTGATGGACGCCGTCGGGCGGCTGGTCCGCCTGCTGGACCGGCCGCGCGACCTGCCCGTGCTCGCGCCGATGGTGCGGCGGGAGATCCTGTGGCTGCTGATCACCGGGCCGCAGGGCGACACGGTGCGCCAGCTCGGCCTGGCCGACAGCAAGCTCACCCACATCAACCGGGTGGTGCAGTGGATCCACGCCAACCCTGCCGAGCCGATCCGCGTCGAGGAGCTCGCCCGCCGGGCCGGGCTGAGCACCTCCGCGTTCCACCGCACGTTCAAGACGGTGACCGGGTCGAGCCCGCTCCAGTTCCAGAAGCAGCTCCGGCTGGTTCTCGCGCGGCAGATGCTCGTCGCGCAGGACATCAGCGTCGCGCGGGCGGCGTTCGCCGTCGGCTACGAGAGCGCCGCGCAGTTCAACCGGGAGTACCGCCGGCTGTTCGGCGCGCCACCCGGGCGAGACCGGGCGACCGCGGCCGCCTGAGGCGCCCCGCCGAATGACCAGGCACCTGCTGCCAGGATCGGCCGCTTCCTGGCAGCAGGTGCTGGTCATGTGCGGCCGGAGGCCGGCCGACGATCAGGGCCGCGCGACCTGGCGCAGGACCGGCTTCGCCGCCTCGACGACGTCCGGCCCCGAGAGCGCACCGGACAGCCACAGGCTCGCGAAGCCGTGCGCCACGGACCAGGCCGCGCGGGCCGTGTCGGCGTCCGGCGTCAGGCCCTCGAGGGCGGAGGCCGAGGCCTGCTCCGCGGCACGCAGCTCGGCGTCGTCCGGGTGCAGGAGGCTGCTGTCGAACATCACGGCGAAGTGCCCCGGGTGGTCGACGGCGAACACGACGTAGGCGAGGCCGGCGGCCAGCAGGTCGTCCCCCGCCTCGGCGAGGGCCGAGGCGAGCAGGGTGAAGCCCTCCGCCGCGACGGCCGTGAGCACGCCCGCCTTGTCGCCGAAGTGGTGGGCCGGCGCCGCGTGGGACACCCCGGCGAGCCGGGCCAGCTCGCGCAGGCTCAGCCCGGTTGGTCCCCGCTCGGCGACTGCCGTCGCGGCGGCCGCGGTCATCGCCCGGCGCAGGTCCCCGTGGTGATAGCTCATGCCGCTCCCGTCCCTCACCCGATCCAATCTAGCCATTGACAAGATAGCACTTCGGTGGTGAGGTGTCGCTTGAACTTGTCGCCGTCAAGATTGGATCCACCATGCCGGTCCCGCTGCCCGTCATCCTGCTCGGCGTCACCGCCCTCGCCCGCCTGCTGGGCGTGGTCGGGGTCCCGGCCCTCGACTCCTGGCACGACGCCGCCCGCGTCGGCGTCGCCGTCCTCTTCCTCCTGACCGCCTCCGGCCGGATCATCCCCCGCGTGCGCCAGGACCTCGAACGCATGGTGCCGCCCAGGCTCCCCCGCGCCGACCTGCTCGTCGCCGGCACGGGGATCCTCGAGGTGGCCGGCGCGATCGGCCTGCTCGTGCCCGCCACCGCGCCGGCCGCGGCGATCTGCCTCGGCCTGCTCACCCTCGCCCTGACGCCGGCCAACATCTCGGCCGCCCGCCGCGGGGTCCTGTTCAGCGGCAAGCCCGCCACCCCGATCGGACGGCGGCTCGCGGAGCAGGCCCTCTACCTGGCGGCGCTCGCCGCCATCGTCTGGCTGCCGTACTGACCGGGCTGCGCGCCGCGCCGCGCGCCAAGCTGACCACAGCAGTTGCTGCCACAGGACGCCCGCTCCTGGCAGCAACTGCTGTGGTCAACTCGCCGGCCTTACGGCGTCATTCGGTCAAGCCGTCAGTCGACGTATCCGCCGCCGGGCACGTCGAACACCTCTTCCAGGGTCGTGACACCGGTGGCCCGCAGGTGCGCCGCCAGCTCGCGCCCCACCCAGCGCAGGTGCCAGGCCTCGGGGGCGAAGCCGGTGACCGCGCCGTTCTCGGGCGTGTACCGGACGAGATACCCGAACTCGCCCGCGTGCTCGGCGACCCAGCGGCCCTCGACGGTCTCGCCGAAGCACTCCTCGAAGTCGCACTGGGAGCGGGTGGAGCTGCCGACGTCGACCGCGATGCCCGTCTGGTGCTCGCTGTGCCCCGGGCGCGCCGAGACCTCGTCCGCCTGCGCCTGCCCGAGCTGCGCCACCCAGCCCTGATAGACGGCAGCCTGCTTGGGGTAGCCGCGGTAGGCGCTGCGGAGCGTCAGGTGCACGCCGTCGGCGTCGGCGGCCGCCAGCAGGGCGGTGAGGTCGGGAGCGGCGTCCGGCCGCACGAGGTAGCCCCGGACCGTCGTCAGGTCGGGCTCGTAGTCGACCGGGTCGAGCGGCGAGTGCTTGTTGACGACGACCCAGGGGCTCGCGGGGTCGGACGTCGAGTGCGCCCTCAGGTCGATGCCCGTGGCGGGCTGGTCGGCGGGCTCGGCAGGCTTGTCGGCGGACTCGTCGGCAGGGCTGGCGACCGGGCCGGACGCCGGAGCCGCCTGCCCGCCGGCGCCCGTCGCCTGTGATTCCTGGGCCGCGGCACCGCCGTCGCCCCCAACCGCACCGGCGACGCCGGAGGCGCAGCCCGCGAGGAGCAGTGACGAGACGAGGACGGCGGCGGCGCCGGTCGAGCGGACGACGACGGAACGGGTACTGGCGAAGGAGGCGGTCACACCGGTGTTCGTGTACGCCGCCCGGACACCGATGACAGCCGCGCCGCTGTGACGTGGCCGACATCCGCCAGGTGTCATGGGTGGTCCCCTGCCGGACACACTTGGTCGAACGCACGTCTCTTCACCTCAGGAGCCCACCCTGGCCACGAACACGGAGTCGAACCTGGCGGCACGGCGCCTCGGCCCGGGTCCGCTCACGCCCGCCGACACCGAGGAGCTCTTCGCGGCGCACGCGCGGGGCGTCTTCCGCTATGCCCGCTCGCGGCTCCCGGCCGCCGAGGCGGAGGACGTCGTGGCGGAGGTCTTCGCCATCGCCTGGCGCAAGGGCGAGCTGCCGGACAACCCGCGCGCCTGGCTCCTGGGCGTGGCGCGCCGCGTGATGGCGAACCAGGTGCGTGCGCAGCACCGCCGGACCGCCCTGGCCGAGCGGGTCCGCACCCACCCTGCCCCGCCCGGCCAGGACGACGTCCGCCTGGTCGCCGAGCTCGACGAGCTCCGGCGCGCTTTGGACCTGCTGCGCCCAGCGGACCGCGAGGTGATCGCGCTGCTCGCGGCCGCCGAGCTGTCGACGTCCGAGGTCGCCCAGGTCCTGGGCTGCACGACGGCGATGGCGGCCACCCGGGTGCACCGGGCGCGGCGCCGCCTGCGCGCCGCCTACGACAAGCTGACCGAGGAAGGGTCCTGACGTGGAAGACGATGAGCTGACCCGGGCCCGGCGCGCCCTGCACGGCGTCGACCCCGAGATCGACCTGACCGGGGTGTACGCCGAGTCGCGGGCCCGCGCGCACGGCGCCGAGGCACACGAGGACTGGGCCCCGGACGAGCAGGTCGAGATCGTGCTGCGCGGCGCCGGCACGGACGGCCGCCGCACCCGGCGCGTCGTGCGCCGCGGGCCGGTCCTGGCGTGGGGCGCCGCGGCCGCGGCCGCCGTCGCCCTCGTGGTGAGCGTGGCCGGTCTGCCCACGCGCACGGTCCCGGGCTCGGCGCCGACCAGCAGCGTCTCGGCGACCACGGACACCGGCCCGGCGCCGAGCGCGGAGCCGAGCGCGGAGCCGACCCTCGGACTGACGCCGTCCGGCGTCGTCGACCGCGCGGCCCAGGCCACGGCCGATGCGACCTGCGGCGTGAAGACCCTCTCGACCCTGGGCCAGGAGTCGGAACGCCGCTACGACGAGGCGGGCGCCACGGACACCGCGACGCCCAAGCCCACGCCGCTGCACCAGCAGCCCCTGCTGGTGCTGCAGACGGCGACCGTCGACGCGGCGCTCGACCTGTCCAGCCTCGAGGGCACCGACTTCCGCCTGAACGACGACCTCACGATGGAGGACGACGGCGGCGAGATCCTGGCCCGGATCCGGCTCACGCCGCCGGACGGGCTCGTGCCCGGCGGGGACGTGTCGCGGATGGAGCTGCTCGTCGACACGACGACCTGGCTGCCGCGCTCCGGGAGGACCTGGGCCGAGTCGGACGGCGGCGAGACGTACCTCGTGCGCACCGAGTTCAGCTGGACGACCTGCGCCGGCCCCACCCCGTCGACCACCGACAGTCCGCCGCCGGTGAACACGGATTCCTGAGCGGCTGCCCCGTCGGCGCGGGGCGCCCCGAGCGATGCGCGCTTCTGCAGAGTCGCCCTCGCTAGCCGAGCTCTGCGCGGGATGCGTTCAGGATGCTGGTGGCAACGCGGCGTACGGCCTCGGAGCTGTCGTATTCGGCCAGGTGAGAAAGCAACGGATTGAACTGCGGCCATATCACGTATGAAGTGGCCCAGGCAGCAGCCTTCCGCACCTCCTCGTGCGAGCTCCGCGCGGCCTTCTCAATGCCGGAGAAGAACCGCTCGTCAAAGGATTCAGGCGCACCAAGACCAAGCCTCAGGACCGCTAGCACGTAGTCATGCGGGATATCTCGCACTGCCTCTGCGGCATCCAGAACCTCCTCGAGAGTTGCTGGCTGGAGCCTCGCCTCAAGAATTCGAGCCGCAGTAGCTACCCCGAGCTCGTTGACCCCGGTAATGAACGAGCAAGGGCTCTTCGAGAGCACGTCCTCCATGTAGTGCAGAACCAGATCGTGGCTCTTCCCCCAGAAGAGCTGGCGTGAGGTCAATGTGGCCTCATCTTCCGAGAGCCGCCCGATGAAGGGCCAGCCCAGCCTCTCCGCCACCGCTGCGACTTCATCCTCGTAACTCTGAGGCGACAGCAGGTACTTGCGGGAGCTAAACGTCTCGGTCACGCCACAATCCATTCCACATCGTGAGGATATGCGTCAGCATAGTCCGCTGTTGGCTGTTCTCCCGCCGGTCGGGCGGCTTCTGGCAGAAGCTGGGCTTCGAGCGCACGACGACGTCCGCACTCGCCACCGCGCTGCCCCACGCCCACCAGGTGCGCCTGTTCCGCTGCACGGGACAGCTCGACCGGGAGATCGCGTGGCGGCGCCCCCTGCCTGGTAGCTTCGCGGCGTGAGGTCTCCAGAAGCATCCAGGTTCGGGCTGCCGGTACTCCGGTAGGTCGCGGGCCCGCGCGCGAGATGCGGGCGACCCGCACGAGGGCTGGGCGGACGCCGAGGGCGTCGAGATCCTGCTGCGTGACGCTGGGCCCCAGGCCCGGCGCGACCGGACGTCGGCGCGCCACCGGCCTGCCCTCGTGTGGAGTGCGGCCGCCGCCGCGGCCGCGGTCCTCGCGGGTGAGCCTGGCGGGCCCACCCGTTCTGCGTGCCCTCCCCGGCTCGGGGTCCGCCCTGGCCACGTCGGCGCCGACGGACCCGGCGTCCGAGCCGTCGATGTCCCCGACCGTCGGGCTGACACCCGCTCAGGTGGTGGCCACCGCGGCACGCGCGATGGCCAGCGACGGCTGTGGCGTAGAGACCCGCTCGACCCTGGGCGACGAGCCGACGGTCCGCGTCGACGACGTCGAGAGCTGCAACACCGAAGCCCGTGCCGCTGAACTCGCAGCCCCTGCAGGCGTTGCAGGCGGTGGCTGTCCACGCGACGCTCAGCCTGTCCGCGCTCGACGGCGCGGATCAGCGCCTCGACGACGACCTCAGCATCGAGGACCGGGACGGGCTCGCGGTGATCCGGCTCCGGATTCCCCCCCCCCCCCCGCGGACGTGATGGTGCTGGGCGGCGACGTGACGCGGGTCGACCTCCTCGTCGACCCGACCACGTGGCTGCCGCAAGCCGCGGAGACGCGAGCCGTGTCGGACCAGGGCGACCAGTACCTCGTGCACAGCAAGTTCAGCTGGATGGCCTGCGACGGGCCGAGCATGTCGCCGACGGGGGGCACGGGTTCCTGAACGGCCACCCCGCCGGCGCTGCGGATTCAAGCCAGGCGCGCGCCTGAGGAATCGCTCGTCCTGTAGCGGTCATCGACGCCGAGACCCTCGTGCCCGTCGGACTTCCAGGAGAGCTCGCACCGCGACGTACAGGAGCGTCCCCACCAGGACAACGCAGAGGGCTCCGAGGATCACAACGCCGGCGACCGCTTCCGACTCGCCACGCCGGATCTCGGCAAGGATACGCACGGCGTACAACCCGAACTGGACACCCGCGAAGCCCGCAAGCCACATCAGCCAATAGCCGACCCTGCTCAGCGACCACCGACGGGCCTGGGCGTAGACCGCGTCGCCGGCGCGCCGCAGCCGCCGGAGCACCGGCTCAGAGAGATGGGAGACGCGAGCGGCGGCCGACGGCCGCACCCGCTCGGCCGGCTGCGGGATCCCGTCCGGCTCACGAGCAGGCAGGGGGACCACGAGCTCGCGGGACAGGCGCGCATCGATCCGTTCCGCGACGATGTCGCGCGTCAGGCCTGCGTACAGCGTCGGCTCCACCCGGACGCGGAACCCGTCAGGACCCGTCAGGTTCCGCGCTCCGTCCGGTCGCGTCTCCATGGCGACGCACTCGTCGAAGCGCACGGTCGCCGGGCCGTCCATGGTGACGACGGACACGCCGTCCTCACCGACGACGAGCGAGACGTCCGGGTCGTCGAGGTGCGTGAAGCTCTCCCCCGACACGGCATCGTCCGACCAGCTGGGAGCCGGGACGGCGCCCGCCCAGTCGAGCAGACCGCTGGGAACCTGCACCAACGCGCCGGCCCAGACCTGCGAAGCGACGGCCTGGACGTCCTCGACCGTGACGGCGTCGAGCTCGGCCAGATGCTCCTCGGGCGAGAGGACGCGCCCTCCCACGAGCAGGTTCACCGCCACCGCCGGCAGCATCGTCGGCCCGGCGTCGGGGACATCGAGGAACCCGCGCACCACCGCACGAGCGCCATGCACCTCGTCAGCGCCGATCCAGCCGCGCCGCAGGCGCGCCAGCGTGTCGACGAACGCCCCGACCGCGGCATCCTGCTTCTCGGGAAGTGCGTCGGCGTACAGCGTGATCGTGGCCGTCGAGCCGTCCAGCGGCGAGTAGTCGCTGTCCGCGGTGTAGGAGAAGCCGCCCTTCTGGCGAAGCTCGTCGAAGATCGCGCGCCGGGCAACCTCCGCGAACACCGTCGCTGCCGACGACCGGTCGACGACGGCGTCGAGGACGACGCCGCCCTCGTGCCCGACGAAGAACGCCGGCGTGTCGCCGAGCGCGTCGGACGGCTGGGGCGGGGCGATGCGCTCGCCTTGCGGCAGCCTGAGGTCGAGCCCCTGCGGCACCTCGCCCGTGGTGAGGAACAGCACTGCGTTGTCGCGGGTGAAGCGCGTCCGGGCCCACTCTTCGACCTCGTCGGCGCCCACCCGCCACACACCCAGCTCGTCGTAGCCGCTGAGCCCGTATCCCTGCGCGCCGTACCGCATCATGTTCATCGCCGTGAACGGACCGCCCCGGCGGCCCGCGGCCTCCGTACGCAAGATCTTCTTCTCCACCTCGAGCCGGGCAAGCGGCAAGTCGCGGAGCGACGCGCAGACGCTGTTGAGGTGTGTGACGACCTCGGCGGCCGTCCCGGTCGCGTGGAAGACGGTCCAGACCTGCTCTGTCTGGCCGTTGTGGTGCGCGCCGCTCAGGTTGTTCCGATAAAGAGCGAGGTGCTCGACCAGATGCGTGATACCCGCGGTCGAAAGCGTCTCGTCCGCCCGGCCGACACGGAACACGAGACCACCCGTGACGGGGCCCTCGCGGGGCGCGAACAGCGTGGGAATCCCGTCCACGGTGGTCCACGAGAGCAGATGGTCGAGGTGCGAGAGGTCGAAGGGCACAGCCGGCTCTCCGGCGTCGGCGGCGGGTCCCCCGGTCACCGGTTGCTCCTTCCGCCGGGCGCGCGGAGGAGCCGCGCGAGGCAGACCGCCGCGAAGACCGCCATCGCGCCGAAGAGCACGACGGCAAACGCGGCACCCCGATCGCCCTCAAGGGCGTCCGGGAGACTCAACGTTGTCAGAGCGACGCCGAAGAGCAGGGAGGCCACGTAGACCGCAACCGCTCCCGGGCCCGTACCCCGCTCCAGCGAGGGCGCGCCGGGTGGCGGCGGTCCACGGACAAGCCCCACGAGGAGGGCCACTCCGAGGGCCGCCCCTGCGGCGAACGCCACGGCCGCGAACACCCCTCTCAGATCGCCCCCGAGCGCGACTCCGATCATGAGCACGGTCATGACGCCCATGACCAGGATCCACACGATCAGGAGGAACCCGAGCACGACCGCTGCCGGCCGCGTCTCCCGTTCCGACGGCGCACCGGGTGGCGGCGGTACTGGTCCACCGAGCGCCTGCGCCCTGCTCCGCGCGTACCACTGCGCCTTGTCATCGAGATAGTCCCAGCCCGCCGAGACCGGATCGTCGCCCAACGCCCGGAAGTGCGGTGCTGCGTCGTCGTGCCGTTCGGCGAACGTGTACAGCAGGGCCAGCTCCGCGTGCACGGAGTCCGCGCCCGGCCCGGGCACGTGATCGGCGTGGAGCACCGAGGCTCGCGCGACCTCCCCGAGACGTTCGAGCGCCTCGTCGTCGAGGGTCTCACGGAGGCCGAGCCATCGCTCGATCTGGAGCGATGCGAGCAAGGCTCGGCTCGGCGAGCCGTCTGGAGCGTCGGATGCGCACTCGGCGACGAATGCCTCAGCCGCGTCCCACGAACCACCCCACTTCGGCACGACCTGCTGCAGGTAGGCCCGCTGGGCGCGGTAGTGGTGCGGCGAGAGCGCGGCGAGCCGGTCGTAGCGCCGGCGCGCCTCCGACTGGCCGAGCTCGAGGCCGCGAGCGGTGAGCAGGCGCGCCTCCCACGCGGGCACATGCTCCGGGTGGTCAACACAGACGTCGATGAGGATCTGCTCGGCCCTGACCAGCCACTCCCGGAACTCCTCGAACTTCTCGGCTACGACGTCCACGGCCCAGGTCCCGGTGCGGATCTCCCAGCTGATTCTCTCGTACCGGCGGGCGAGCAGCGTGCGGGCGAGCGGGTCGTCGGGTTCTGCGGCCACGGCCGCCTCCAGCATCTGCTCCGCGTCGCTCTCGTCCGCCACGAGCTCGAGGGCGAGCGCGAGCTCCTGCGGTCCGAGGGCGGAGAACGCCGCCGCTGCGGCGTCCCAGTCGCGCGAATCCACGGCCGCGCGAACGGGCGCGAGCTCCTGGTACCGGGACCAGGCGTCGAACGTCGGCAGGTCTCCCAGATCGTGGTGCGAGCGTGCCGACGCGTCGACGGCGCCCCCTGTACGGCTCATACGTTCCCCTGCGTCGCATGTCGGCCACCGTCCGGCGGCCCGAGCCGGCCCATCACAGCGGCCGACGAACGCTCCCCATGCTCCCAGGGCAGGCGCCGACCTGCTCGTCGGGCGGGTAGGCTCCCGGCGTGCTCAGCCCTGTCGCCTCCGACGACCTCGACGACCTGGCGGCGTTCCTCCGCGCCGCCGACCTGACGGTCGCCGCCTTGGCGGAGCCCGCCGTCCGCCTGTGGCTGGAGCGGGACGAGGCCGGGGCCGTCTCCGCGACCACCGGGTTCGAGCTCGGCGAGGACGGCGAGCACGCGCTGGTCCGCAGCGTCGCCGTCCGTCCGGACCTGCGTGGCACCGGCGACGGCCTGCGCCTGGCGCGCTTCGCCCTGGACCGCGCCGCCGACGCCGGCGCGCGCCAGGCCTGGCTGTTCTCCCGCCGGTCGGGCGGCTTCTGGCAGAAGCTGGGCTTCGAGCGCACGACGACGTCCGCGCTCGCCACCGCGCTGCCCCACGCCCACCAGGTGCGCCTGTTCCGCTGCACGGGACAGCTCGACCGGGAGGTCGCGTGGCGGCGCCCCCTGCGTGGTAGTTTCGCGGCGTGAGGTCTCCAGAGGCATCCAGGTTCGGGCTGCCGGTACTCCGGTAGCCCGAGATGCGCCTGTAGAGACCGCCGAGGCAGACCCAGGTCCGCCTCCCCCGCTCCCGCATTCGCGCGCGAGCCGGCGCCGTCCGCGCATCCGAAGGGCCCCGTAGTGCCGCCCAGGCCTACCCGTTCCCCTTTCTCCCTTCGGAGGCGTACATGCCTGTCCTGCTCTACGTGCTCGCCGTCGCGGTCTTCGCGCAAGGCACGTCGGAATTCGTCCTCGCCGGGCTCGTGCCCGGCATCTCCACCGGCCTCGGCATCTCCATCGCCCAGGCCGGCTACCTGACCTCCGGCTTCGCCGTCGGCATGGTCGTCGGCGCACCCCTGATGGCGGCCCTCGGACGCCGCCTGCCGCCGCGTTGGACCCTGTCCGCGAGCCTGGCGATCTTCGTCGCCGCGCACGTCGCGGGCGCGCTCACCGACCAGTTCGCGGTGCTGCTCGGCAGCCGGTTCGTCGCGGCCGTGGCCAACGCCGGGTTCCTCGCGGTCGCGCTGTCGACGGTTACCCTGATCGTCCCGGCGGGCAGGCAGGCCCGGGCGCTCGCCGCGATCCTCAGCGGCACGACGCTCGCCCTCATCGCCGGCGTCCCCGCCGGGGCGTTCCTGGGCGAGATCTGGGGCTGGCGCTCGGCGCTCTGGGCGATCGCCGGGGTGTCGGCGCTCGCCCTGGTCGCCGTCGCCGTCCTGACGCCGGGGCGGCCCGGCCCGCGTGCGCCGCACGTCGAGCCCCGAGCCGGGGCAGAGCCCCGCGCCCGTGTGGAGTCCGGAACCCAGCTGGAGCCCCACGCCCAGGTGGACCTTGGCAGTCGTGCATCGCACGCCCGGGTGGACCTGGCCGCCGAGCTCGGCACGCTCCGGTCGCCGGACCTGCTGCGGTACCTCGTGCTCGGGGTGCTGGTGAACGGCGCGACGTTCTGCGCGTTCACCTACCTGGCGCCGATCGTCACCGACGGCGCCGGGCTCGGCGCGTCGCTCGTGCCCGTCGTCCTGGCGCTGTTCGGGCTGGGGGCCTTCGCGGGCGTCTCCGCCGCGGGCCGCCTGGCCGACGCGCACGGGCACCTGGTCCTCGGGATCGGTGCCCCGGCTCTCGTCGCGGGCTGGGTCCTGTGGGCCGCTCTCGTGGCGAGCCCGTCCGCGGTGTGGATGCTCGCCCCGGTCCTGGGCGCGCTGTCGTTCGCTGTCGGCGGCACGCTGATCGCCCGCAGCATGGCGGCGGCCCACGGCGCCCCGACGATGGGCGGGGCGTTCTCGACAGTCGCACTGAACCTCGGCGCGCTGGTCGGGCCGGTGCTCGGCGGCCTAGCAATCGGCCCGCTCGGTCTCGCAGGCCCGCTAGCGGTCAGCGCGGCGCTGGCCGCCACCGCCGCGCTCTGGACCGCGCCCACCCCCGCTCGCCGCGCGGCACGTTGACCACAGCAGTTGCTGCCGGGCGGGGACCCCGTCTGGCAGCAACTGCTGTGGTCAACTGCAGGCAGCCGGGTCGGGGCGGCGAGCGGCGGCGGGAGTCATCAGATCTTTATCTGCCCGATTGCGCAGGGTGAAATCTTGACAGCGATGCCGAGACTCGAACAAAATATCCGTTCTGCGCGCATTGCGCGCCCATGCGCCCTCTAGGCGCATTCCACGATCTGTGCACTGGCGCACAGGGAAGGAAAGATCAGATGAAACTGGTCAACCGCAGATCGGCCGTCGGCCGGTTCGCCGTGGTGGTCCTCACGATCGCCGGGCTGCTGGGCGTCGCGTCCCCGGCGCAGGCCGCGGTCTACAACTCGTGCGACACCTTCGGCGAGTACACCCCGAACGACTGGACGGTCTACAACAACGTCTGGGGCAACCAGGGCAACAACTCGCAGTGCCTCACCGTCAACAGCCTGAACTCGTGGTACGTCGACTCGACCCAGTCCGGCGGGGGCATCAAGTCGTACCCGAACACCTCGGTCAGGCCGCGAACCCCCCTGTCACAGATGGCGAACGCGGGGTTCACGTACAACACGTCGTCGGCCCCCGCCTCCGGTGATGACTGGTGGAACTGGACGGCGGACCTCTGGTCCACGGGCAACCAGGACGAGATCATGATCTTCACCAGCTGGCACCCGGGCCCGGCCGGCGGCTGGGGCAGCCAGATCGCGAGCAACGTGACGATCGGCGGCGTCCTCTACGCATCGGTCTGGCAGGCCGACCCGGGCTGGAACGTCCTGCAGTTCATCCCCGCCAACGAGAACGACAGCGGCTACGTGGACGCCCTGGCGGTGTGGCGATGGGCCGCGGACAACGGCCGCCTGCGCAACACCGACTTCGACACCATGCAGTTCGGCATCGAGATCACCTCGACCAGCGGTCAGCAGAAGAGGTACTCGCTGAACGAGTACCACGCTTGGTGGACCAACACCTCCGGCGGCGGGTCCGGCATCTAGTCCAGCGGCGGCTGTGGTCCTGCCAACGCGCCAACCAGCAAGGGGCGCTCAGACAGCCCGCCTGTCCTAGTCCACTCTCCTGGGGAGGTCCGGATAATCCGGGCCTCCCCTCGGGCGTCGGTTGCATGATTCAGGCGTCAGTTGCACGATCGCGCTTGGCACACTCTTTCGCAGGATCGCGCGCGGAACCGACGACGTCCGAGGGGTGGACGGTTTTCCGACCGCATCGCGGGCATGCTTACGATCCAGTCTCATCATCCAGAGCGGTCGAGAGTCCTGGCTCAACGACACCGCAGCAACCTACCTCCGGAGCGCCAATTCCGGGGCAAGGTGCTAACGCCAGGTCCGATGGAGCTGATACGCATGGCAGTCAACACGCACCTCCCCCACGCCACGATCCTGGGCTACCCGCGCATCGGCCGACGTCGCGAGCTCAAGCGCGCCGTCGAGTCCTTCTGGGCCGGACGCACCACCGCCGACGAGCTGGAAGCCACCGCCGGCGACCTGCGGATCGGCACCGCACGGCACCTCGCCGCGCTAGGCCTGGACGCCGGCGCGGCCGCCGTCCCCGGCTCGTTCTCCTTCTACGACCAGGTGCTCGACGCCGTCGCCCTGCTGGGCGCCGTGCCCGACCGGTTCCGGGACCTGGTGCCCGCCGGTGATCCCGCGCTCTCCCTGGAGGGCTACTTCACGCTGGCCCGCGGTGAGGGCGACAAGCCGCCGCTCGAGATGACCAAGTGGTTCGACACCAACTACCACTACCTGGTCCCGGAGATCGGGCCGGACACCCCCATCGGGTTCGTGGACGACCGCCTGGTGCGCCAGTTCACCGAGCTCGCCTTGCCCGCGGACGGCGGCCAGGCCGTCGTGACCCGCCCGGTCCTGGTGGGCCCGGTGACGTTCCTGCTGCTCAGCAAGGCGGCCGACGGCGCCCCCGACGGCTTCCGCCCGCTCGACCGGCTCGACGACGTCGTCGCCGCGTACGCCGGCGTGCTGCGCGCACTGGCCGCCGCGGGCGCGCCCTGGGTGCAGCTCGACGAGCCCGCCCTGGTCACCGACCTGCTCGACGTCCCCTTCGACGAGGTGGCCGACGCCGTCCGCCGGGCGTACGCGACTCTCGCCACCGGCCTCTCCCCCGTTCCCGGCCCGGACGCCGCGGACGGCGCAGCCGAGCGTCCCGCGATCCTGGTGACCGCCCCGTACGGCGACCTGCGCAGCGAGGCCGGCGACGGCCTGGCGCTGCTGGCCGGCACCGACGTCGAGGCGATTGCGATCGACCTGGTGCGCGGCGCCGTGCCCGAGGGCCCGGTCGCCGGGCTGGAGACCAAGACCCTGGTCGCCGGCGTCATCGACGGGCACAACATCTGGCGCGCGGACCTCGACGCGCGGCTGGCCACGCTGGAGGGCCTGTCGGCGCTCGGTGCGGGCGCGGTCGCCGTCGGCACCTCGACGTCGCTCCTGCACGTGCCGCACGACGTCGCCGACGAGCCGCGCCTGGACGCCGGCCTGAAGTCGTGGCTCGCGTTCGCCGACCAGAAGGTCGCCGAGGTCGTCACGCTGGCGACGGGGCTGACGGCGGGTCGGACGGCGGTCGCCGAGGCACTGGCGGAGTCCACGGAAGCGGTACGGTCGCGCGCCGAGGCGCCCGGCGTCGTCGTGCCCGAGGTGCGGGACCGCACCGCGGCGCTGACCGCCGCCGACGTCGAGCGCGCGCCGTACGCGGAGCGTGCCGCCGCGCAGCAGGCGCGGCTCGACCTGCCGCCGCTGCCCACGACCACCATCGGCTCGTTCCCGCAGACGGCGGAGATCCGGCGCACGCGGGCGTCCTGGGTCCGGGGCGAGCTGTCCGACGCCGAGTACACGGCGGCCATGCGCGCCGAGATCGCGAGCACCGTCGCGCTCCAGGAGGAGCTGGGCCTGGACGTGCTGGTGCACGGCGAGCCCGAGCGGAACGACATGGTGCAGTACTTCGCCGAGCAGCTCGACGGGTTCGCGACCACCGTGCACGGCTGGGTGCAGTCGTACGGCTCGCGCTGCGTGCGCCCGCCGATCCTGTGGGGTGACGTGTCCCGGCCCGCGCCCCTGACCGTGGACTGGACCGCGTACGCGGCGTCCCTGACGGACAAGCCCGTCAAGGGCATGCTGACGGGCCCGGTCACGATCCTGGCGTGGTCGTTCGTGCGCGACGACCTTCCGCTCGGCGACACGGCCGACCAGGTCGCGCTCGCGCTGCGGGACGAGGTGACGGACCTGGAGGAGGCGGGGATCGGCGTCGTGCAGGTGGACGAGCCCGCGCTGCGCGAGCTGCTGCCCCTGCGCACGGCGGCGCACCCGGGCTACCTGGACTGGTCGGTGCGGTCGTTCCGGCTGGCGACCGCCGGGGCCGACACCGCCACCCAGGTGCACACGCACCTGTGCTACTCGGAGTTCGGGCAGGTCATCGGCGCGATCGACGGCCTCGACGCGGACGTGACGTCCGTGGAGGCGGCCCGTTCGCGCATGGAGATCGTGCCCGAGCTGGCCGACGCCGGGTACGCGCGCGGCATCGGGCCGGGCGTCTACGACATCCACAGCCCGCGCGTGCCGTCCGTCGACGAGGTGACCGACCTCGTCACCCTGGCCGCCAAGTCGATCGACCCGCGGCTGGTC
This sequence comes from Promicromonospora sp. NPDC057138, assembly GCF_042670845.1. Taxonomy (NCBI): domain Bacteria; kingdom Bacillati; phylum Actinomycetota; class Actinomycetes; order Micrococcales; family Promicromonosporaceae; genus Promicromonospora; species Promicromonospora sp. NPDC057138. Next base: position 28,859 of record NZ_JBHUUX010000070.1, read on the forward strand.
TGGGTCAACCCGGACTGCGGCCTGAAGACCCGCGCCTACGCGGAGACGAAGGAATCCCTCCGCAACCTGGTGACCGCCACCCGAGAGGTCCGCGCCACCCTCTAGCTCGTTCGCCGAAGTAGAGCGCCTGTCCGAGTCTCCCTGGTGTCACCAGGGAGACTCG
>NZ_JBHUUX010000071.1:0-28644 GCF_042670845.1 Promicromonospora sp. NPDC057138
GGTCCGGGTCTCGCTGGCGAAACCAGGGAGACCCGGACAGGCGCTCTACTTCGCGGGACCGACGCCCGGGCGCTCAGCCGCTGATCACCTGCGGGACGGCGACGGACTTCAGGCCCTCGACGCCGAACTCGAGCCCGTAGCCCGACCGCTTGGCCCCGCCGAACGGCACGTACGGGTGCACGCCACCGTGGCTGTTGATCCAGACGGTCCCCGCCTGCAGGCGGCCCGCGACGGCGACCGCCGCGTCCCGGTCCGCCGACCACACGGATGCGCCCAGGCCGGCCTCGATGCCGTTCGCCGCGGCGACCACCTCGTCGACGTCGCTGAACCGGACGATCGGCAGGGCGGGTCCGAACTGCTCCTGCTGGACCAGCGCCGCGCCGTCGTCGATGTCGGCGACGAGCGTGGTGGGGTAGAAGTATCCGACGGCGTCCCGGTCCGGGTCCCCGCCGAGCACGACCCGGGCGCCCCGCGCCTTGGCGTCCTCGACGAGGGAGTCGACGACGTCGAACTGCATCTTGTTCTGCATCGGGCCGAGCACGTTGGCCTCGTCGGTGCCCACACCCATCGGCATCTTCGCGGCGAGCTCGGCGAGGGCCTGGACGACGGCGTCGTAGACGTCGTCGTGCACATACAGGCGCTTGAGCGCGGCGCAGGTCTGGCCGGTATTGATGAAGGCACCCCAGAACAGGTCCTCGGCGATCGCGGCCGGGTCGACGTCGGGCAGCACGATCCCCGCGTCGTTGCCGCCGAGCTCCAGCGTGAGGCGCGTGATGTTGTCCGCCGACGCCGAGATGATCTTCGAGCCCGTCGCCGTGGATCCGGTGAACATGACCTTGCCGATCTCCGGCCGGCGCACCAGCGCGTCGCCGATCTCGCCGGCCCCCGTGACGACCTCGAGCACCCCGGCGGGCAGGACGTCGTTGAGGACCGCGGCAAGGGCCAGACCGGAGAGGGTCGTGTACTCCGACGGCTTGGCGACGACCGTGTTGCCCATGCGCAGCGACGGGGCGATCTGCCAGATAGCGATCATCATCGGCCAGTTCCAGGGCGTGATCACCCCGACGGTGCCCACCGGCCGGTAGTGGAGCACGGCGTGCCCGGACTCGTCGTCCAGGACGGTCTCCGTCGGTAGGTCCAGGGCCGCGTTGGCGCGCAGCCAGCTCGCGCACGCACCGACCTCGAACCGCGCGTTGGGCCCGTTGAGCGGCTTGCCCTGCTCGCGGGACAGGACCAGAGCCAGGGCCTCGGCCGACGCGTCGACGGCGTCGGCGAGCGCCAGGAGTGTCTGACGGCGGTCCTCGTCCGAGAGCGCCGCCCACTCGGGCTGTGCCGCGACGGCGCGGGCCACCGCGCCGTCGAGGTCGGCCACGGTGTTCACCGGGACGGACCCGATCGGGGCACCCGTCGCGGGATCGGTGACTTCCCGGACCGGGCCACCAGCGGTGGTGACCTTGGCCAGGAGTGTGTCGTAGGTGTACATCAGGCCTCCTTGACGTGACGCGCGTTCGTGACGATTGTCGGCAGCGCCGTGACCCGCCGTATTGACCGTGAGCGCACGAGAGCGTGCAACCCGCGCACCGGATCAGACCGGGTCCTGGTGCTCCGAGTAGTCCGACGCACCGAAGGGGATGATGAGCGCGCCGCCGGGCGTGTTCGAGACGGTGCCGTCGCTCTCGAGCCCGATGAACTTGCCGGTCGAGCGGCCGTTCGCGTAGTCGAAGACGAACACCGTGCCCACCGGGATCTTCTCCTCGCGCCAGGTGAAGAGGTAGAGGCCGGCGTCGAGCTTGTACGTCGTGGCGAGCTCGGCGGCGGCGTGGCCGCGCTGCTCGCCGACGAGGTTCTGCCAGGCGAAGCGTCGGGAGCTGAGGTAGATGTGCTCGTACAGGTGGTTCGGGCTGTAGCGGAACAGCGTGCGTCGCCCGATCAGGTCACGCGTCGGGGCAGGCGGCTCGGCGGAGCCCGCGGCGCCGTCGACCCGTCCGCCGTGGAACGACTGCATGACGCGCGTCTCGACGTCCGCGCCCTCGTCGTGGATGCGCGAGTGCACGACGAGCGCCCAGCCCCGCTCGGGATGGACCGCCACGGTCAGGGTCTCGACCTGTCGTTCTCCGAGCGAGAAGTCGATCCAGTAGGCGCCGTCGCCAACCGGGACCTCCTCGTAGGGGTCCGTTCCCGAGCCCGCCCAGGCGAAGCCCTCAGCGCTCCACGTCACCGTCCCGCTCTCGTCGAACGCGAGGCTCAGCGCGCCGTCGGCGCCGTGGACGACGAGCGTGCGGCCCGCCAGGTCGTGGCTCGGGGCTATGCGGTTGGTGTCGATGCCGGCCGCGAAGTCCTCCATGTTGAGCCAGTCGGCGGACTCCTCGCTGAGGGTGTTTCCGGGGATCTGTTCGGACATGGTCGCCTTCCCTTCTCTCGCAACGATGCGTGCAGGTGGTTCTCGGCGGCAGGAGGACTGCGGTGACCTCTTCGCCTTTCCACGACCGTGACAGGGCGCACGAGGCCGGGCCAGGCGGAACCGGTCCCTGTTCACTGTGAGACAAGGGACGTTCCGCCTCGGACAACCAGGCCGGGGCCGCCGCGGGGGATGGTGGGGGCAGCGTCGAACCAGCCCCGACAGGTGAGGAGCCTTCCGTGGTCACCAGCACCGTGCCGACCGTCTCTCGGCAGGTCGTGTTCCCCGAGCGGGGCGTGATCAGGCTGGCGGCCGTCGAGGTGCAGCCGCCGGCGTCGGACCAGCTGCTCATGCGGGTCCGGCGGGTGGGTATCTGCGCGACGGACCTGCACCTCCTCGAGGGGCACATCGGGGATCCCTTCCCCCTGGTGCCCGGGCACGAGTTCGTGGGCGAGGTCGCCGCGATCGGCGCCGCCGCGGCGCGGCGTCGTGGCCTCGCGGCCGGCGACCGCATCGCCGTGGAGATGCTGCTGCCGTGCGGCGCGTGCCCGCGGTGCGCGGAAGGCCGGTACAACCTGTGCGACCGGGACGACCCGGCGGCCGGGGCTCCCGTGGGACGGGAGTACGGCGTCAACATTCCGCGCACCGCGGCGCCCGGTCTGTGGGGCGGCTACGCGGACTACCTGCACGTGCCGGCCGAGGCGATAGTCCATCGCCTGCCCGACACCGTCCCGTGGGACACCGCGGCGCTCGTCGAGCCGCTCGCCGTCTCGTTCCGGGCGGTCCAGCGCGGTCGCGTCGCCCCGGGCGACCGGGTCGTCGTCATCGGCCCCGGCCCGGTCGGCCTGCTGATCTCGGCCGCGGCGAAGATCGCCGGTGCGGCGCGCGTCGTCATGGTCGGCACCCGGCAGAACCGGCTGGACCTTGCCCGCCGCTTCGGCGCGGACGCGGCGGTGAACTCCAGGGTGGTGGACGACGTGCGGGACGCTGTCGCGCGGGAGCTCGGCGGGCTGGCCGATGTCGTGATCGAGAGCGCCGGAGTCACGGCGGCGCAGTCGCAGGCTGTGACGCTGGTGCGCCGCGGCGGCCGCGTCGTGCTGGCCGGCGCGTGCGGGTGGGGCGCCGACGTCACGTTCGGTGCCGACCGCGACCTGCTCACCCGCGAGATCGACGTGCTGCCCTCCTTCCTCTCGGCCGGCGGTTACGAGCCGTCGATCGCCGCGCTCACCGACGCGGCCTATCCGTACGCAGATCTCGTCACGCACCGGTACCCGCTGGAGCAGGTGCGTGACGCGTACGACGTCGTGCGCGAGAAACGCGACGACGTCATCAAGGCCGTGTTGGTCCTCGCCGACTGACTCGCGCAGCCCACCCAGCACAAGGAGCCCTGATCATGAAGAGTCCCCGTGAGGTCATCGAGTCGCACTATGCCGCCGGAGAGCAAGGCGACCTGCCTGGCATGTTCGCGGACTTCGCTCCGGACATCGTCTGGACCGAGGCTGACGGATTTCCACTGGCCGGCACGTACGTCGGCACGGACGCCGTGCGCGAGAACGTGTTCGTCGCTCTCGCCAAGGAGTGGGACGGCTGGGCAGTCGCGATCGACCACCTCGTCGTCGACGGCGAGACCGTCGTCGGGCTCGGCACCTATACCGGGACGAACAAGGCGACGGGGAAGCCCGTCAGCGCCCGCGTCGCGCACATCTGGCGAGTAGAAGGCGGCAGGGCCGTCAGGTTCGAGCAGATCACGGACACCGCACAAGTTCTCGACGGGATGCGCTGACCGTCCCGGTCCCCGGCGATCAGCCGATGGCCTCCGGCGCGGGGCGGCGCTCACGCAGCCAGACCTCGCTCTGGGTGACGTGCGCCGCTGCCGCGACGGACGCGGCCACGGGATCGCGTGACGTCAGGGCGCGCAGGATCGCCCGGTGGCCGGCGTCGGAGACCCGCTTGGTCTCCGGCGTGAGGACCGGGTAGGCGCGCGACCGCGACCGGAGCACCGCCACCATCGCCCCGAGCGACTCGTTGCCGCACAGCCGCACGATGCCCATGTGGAACTCGTGGTCGAGCGCCGACTGCTCGTCCACGTCCTCGCTCGCCTCCAGCCGGTCGAGGAGATCGCCCAGCCCGGCGAGCGTCGCGTCGTCGCAGCGGGCGGCAGAGAGGGCGACGGCGTGCGCCTCCAGCACGCGGCGCAGCTCGTAGAGCTCGAGGATCGACTCCAGCGGGAGCAGCCCCACGGTGAGGGACAGCGTCTGGATCATGTCGGCGGCCCGCAGCTCGCCGACGAAGGTGCCCGCACCCCGGCGGGTCTCGACGACGCCGAGGGCCGAGAGCGTGCGGATCGCCTCGCGGATCGAGCCGCGCGAGACGCCGAGCCGCTCGCTCAGCTCGCCCTCGCTGGGCATCCGGTCGCCCGGCTGGAGCGAACCGTCGGCGATCAGGGTACGCAGCCCGTGCAGGGCCGTCTCGACTGCGCTCACCTCGTGCATCCCCACAGGATGTCAGGTTCTCGGAAGCCCCGCGGTTATTTCGCGCCCGTAAAACCTGTCCTACAGATCTGTGTCATTTGCCGGGAATCTCTGGTGCTGTCGACGTCGGCCTGCCATGGTTGTCCGACAAGTACCGAGAGAGGTGTCGATGGACCAGATGTGCACAGCCCCAGCGGCGGCGCCCGTGCGCCTCGCGTCCGGGACGCCGGCGCGCGAGGCGTGGCCGCTCGACCACGCGGTCGTCCACCTCAACCACGGCTCCTACGGTGCGGTGCCCACCGAAGTGGTGCGCTACCAGGACGAGCTGCGACGGCAGGCCGACCTGAGCCCCGTCGCCTGGTTCCCCCGTGCGCCCGGGCTCATCGCCGCGGCCCGCCACGAGGTCGCGCCCTTCGTCGGCGCCCGGGCCCAGGACACGGCCTTCGTGCCGAACGCCTCAGCGGCGGCGACGGTGGTCCTCAACGCCTTGCGGCTGGAGCCCGGCGACGAGATCCTCGTCACCGACCACGGGTACGGCGCGATCACCATGGGCGCCCACCGGCTCGCCCGCCGCTCCGGCGCCCGGGTGCGGACCGTCGCGCTCCCGCTCGCCGCGCCGGCGGACGACGTCGTCGAACGGTTCCGGACCGAGCTGACCGACGCCGTGCGCCTGGTCGTCGTCGACCAGATCACCTCGCCCACCGCGCGGCTGCTCCCGACCGCGCGGATCACCGAGCTCGCCCACGAGCGCGGCGTCCGCGTGCTGGTGGACGGCGCACACGCCCCCGGCCTCGTCGAGGACGCCGCCGCCGTCGCGGGAGGGGACTGGTGGTTCGGCAACCTGCACAAGTGGGCCTGCGCGCCCCGCGGCTCGGCCCTGCTCGTCACGCAGGCCGCCGACCGGGACGACCTGTGGCCGCTCATCGACTCCTGGGGCGCGCAGGAGCGCTACCCCGAGCGGTTCGACACGCAGGGCACCATGGACACGACCGGCTACATCGCCTCGCCCCGGGCCATCGACCTCGTCGAGCGGGAGTACGGCTGGGCCCGCGCACGCGAGACCATGACGGCGCTCGCGGACCACGGCGCCGCCGTCATCGGCGAGGCCCTCCAGCCGTACGTGGACGCGCCGGTGGTCACGGACGTCGGCATGCCCGTGGCGTCGATGCGCCTGCTCCGCCTGCCGGACGGGCTCGGGCGCGACCGTACGGACGCCGACGAGCTGCGGCTGCGCCTCCTCGACCTCGCGGGCGTCGAGTCGGCCTTCACGAGCGTCGCGGGCGTCGGCTACCTGCGCCTCTCGGTGCACCTGTACACGCAGCCGCGCGACTTCGACGCGTTCGTCGAGCGCGCGGTTCCCCAGATCCTGGCGTTCGCCGACGAGCGCCGTCAGCACTGACCCGCGCCCACCGGCGCGCTACCCACTCGAACCACTCGAACGACACGAAGGAGAGGTGCGCACATGAACCGCACCCGCACCGCCGCCACCGCGGGCCTGGCCACGATCAGCCTGCTCGCGCTCACCGCCTGTACCGGAGCCGGATCGGCCCAGGACGGGACGGTCCGCCTGCAGATGGTGGAGAGCCTCACCAACCCGGCCCGGACGGCCCTCATCCGCGAGCTGCTGGACGAGTTCGAGGCGGAGAACCCCGGCGTCACCGTCGACCTCGTCTCCCCGCCCACCGACCAGGCCGACCAGAAGCTCCAGCAGATGCTGCAGTCGGGCCGGGGCATCGACGTCCTCGAGGTGCGGGACAGCACCGTCGGGGCGTTCAGCAACAACGGCTGGCTGTTCGACCTGTCGGACGACGTCACCGGCTGGGCCGGCTGGGACGACCTCACCGACAACGCGCAGGCGGTCACCGCGCAGGACGGCGCCCGCTACTACGTGCCATACGGCTTCTACGGGCTGTCGCTGTTCTACCGCACCGACCTCGTCGAGGAGGCGGGCTTCGACGGCCCGCCGGCGTCGTGGGAGGAGCTGCTGGAGCAGGCCTCCGCGATCCAGGACCCGGCGCAGAACACGTACGGCTACGCGTTCCGCGGCGGCCTGAACGGATTCGGCAACGTCGTCGCCGCCATCGAGGCGTACACGATCGACGACCTCGACGTCGAGGACGCCTTCCGCCTCGAGGACGGGTCGACGATCTTCGCGGCGCCCGAGGCGCAGGACGCCGTCGACACCTACTTCTCCCTGTTCGAGGAGGCGTCGCCGCCGTCGGCCGTTTCGTGGGGCTACCCCGAGATGGTGGAGGGCTTCACCAACGGCTCGACGGCGTTCCTGCTGCAGGACCCGGAGGTCATCGCCACCGTGGCGCAGTCGACGACGATCACCGAGGACCAGTGGTCCACCGCGCCGCTGCTGACCGGCCCGACGGGCAAGGCGGCGCAGCCGCTCGCGACCGCGGGCTGGGGCGTGGCCGAGGCCAGCGAGCACAAGGAGGAGGCGGTCGAGCTCGTCGAGTTCCTCTCGGGAGCGGAGCCCGCCACCCGGTTCGCGCAGGAGAACAGCCTCGTCCCGATCATCGATGGCGCGGGCGAGGACCCCTTCTACTCCGAGGGCCCGTGGTCGAGCTACGTCACCATGACCGAGGACCCGGACACCTACGTCAACGTGGTGCAGCCGCGGGGCGTGAGCTGGTGGACCGAGTGGGGGCAGAAGGCGGACCAGGACGTGCAGGCGGTCCTGCTCGGCGACATGACGACGAGCGAGCTGCTCGAGTCGTGGGACGCCTACTGGACCGAGAAGTACGCCGCGGAGGAGTGACGACGTGACCGCCACGACCTTCGGCTCCGGCGGGGCGCGCGTGGGGCGGGCGCCCGCCCCACGCGAGCGCCTGCGCCGCAAGTCCTTCGGGCGCAGGCACGCGCTGACGATCCTCGGCTTCCTGCTGCCCGCGATCGTCTTCGTCTGCTGGTTCACGTACTTCCCGATGCTGCAGGGCGCCCACATGGCGTTCCGCGACTGGAACCTGTGGGACCTGACCTCGACGCCCTGGGTGGGGTGGGGGAACTTCGCCACGATCCTGAGCGACCCGGTCTTTCCCGTGGTCGCGGGCAACACGGTGGTGTGGGTCGTCGGTTCGATAGTTCCCCAGCTCGTGATCGGGTTCCTCGTGGCGCTGGCGCTCTGGCGCCGGTTCCGCCTGCGCGGGCTCTACCAGGCGCTCGTGTTCTACCCGTGGGCCGTGTCGGGGTTCCTCGTCGGGATGCTGTTCCGCTGGATGTTCAACGCCGAGTTCGGTGTGGTCAACGACCTGCTGATGAAGACGGGCGCCATCGAGGCGCCCCTGCCGTGGCTGGCCGACCCGGGGCTCGCCATGGTCGCCGTGATCATCGCGAACGTCTGGTACGGGGTGACGTTCTTCGCGATCATGATCCTCGCGGCCCTCCAGTCGGTGCCCGACGAGGTGCTGGAGGCCGCCGCCATCGACGGGGCGGGCACTGTGCGGCGCCTCTTCTCCATAGTCGTCCCGTACATCTGGACGACGCTCGCGCTGACCGTGCTGCTCCGCGTGATCTGGACGTTCAACTCGCCCGAGATCATCTACGCCATGACCGGCGGCGGGCCTGCCGGCCGGACCCACATCGTCACCACGTGGATGATCCAGTACACGCAGCAGGGCAGCTACGGCCTGGCGAGCGCGATCGGGCTGGCCGTCATGGCCGTCCTGTTCGTGTTCTGCGCGTTCTACCTGATGGCGATGAGGCGGGTGAACGAGCGATGACCGGGACACTCACCGCCGCACCGACCCGGCCGGTCGTCCCGACGGCGGCCCGACGGCGTCCGACCCGGGTGACGGCCGGCGGCGTGGCCAGGGTCGTGGGACTCACGCTGTGGCTGGTCGTCACGCTGTTCCCGCTCTACTGGATCGCCCTGACCTCGTTCAAGTCGCCGGGGTCGATCAACCGCTGGCCGCTCGAATACTGGCCGTCCGAGTTCTCGGTCGACAACTACACGGACCTCTTCGCGACCTCGAGCTTCGCGACGTTCGTCGGCAACTCGCTGGTGGTGGCGCTCGTCGCCGGCGCGACGTCGACCCTCATCGCGCTGCTCAGCGCCTACGTCCTGGCCCGGTTCGAGTTCCGCGGCAAGGGCGCGGTGCTCGGAGCGTTCCTGCTCACGCAGATGATCCCGGCGTTCATCGCGCTCGGGCCGCTGTACGCGATGCTCGCCGACCTCGGCCTGGTCGACACGAAGCCGGGGCTCGCCCTCGTCTACGTGGCGATGTGCATCCCGTTCTCCACGGTGATGCTGCGCGGGTTCTTCGAGAACGTGCCGGACTCGCTGGAGGAGGCAGCGATGATCGACGGGTGCTCCCGCCTGGGCGCGCTGTTCCGCGTGCTCGTGCCGGTCATGGTCCCGGGGATCGTCGCCGCCTTCATCTTCAACTTCGTGAACTGCTGGAACGAGCTGTTCCTGTCCGTCGTGCTGATGAACTCCGACGCCAACAAGACGATCCCGGCCGCCCTGAACGGCTTCATCTCGACGTTCAACATCGCCTGGGGCCCGATGTCGGCCGCCGCGGTGCTCACGATCCTGCCGACCATGGTGCTGTTCGCCTTGGCGAGCCGCTGGATCGTCGAGGGGCTGACGGCGGGATCGGTCAAGGAGTAGCCGGGATGGCGGGACCGCGGCCAGCTGCGTCCGCGTCCGGGCGCTCGGTTGCGACGGTCCTGCGACATGACCCGGACGCCGTCCGGACAATGCCGGGGGAGCGTGTGGTGCATGGAACTCATACGAGGCAGACGGACAGGGCCGGCGGTGGTCGCCATCGTGCTGGCCGGTGTGGTGGCGGGCGCGAGCGCCGGCGTCGGGGCGGGCGCCGCTACAGCGGCGGGCACTGCAGGCGCGGCGGATGTGGAGGCCGGCGCGAGCCTCGACGTCGTCGGCTACGACGTCGACCTGGGATACCAGCCGGACACCGGGACGCTGCAGGGCGTCACGACGGTCGGTGCGACGGCGACAGAGGCGCTGGACAGCTTCACGCTCCAGCTCGACGGCCCGGCCGTCCGGTCGGTCACCGTCGACTCGGAGGCGGTGGAGTCCTTCTCCCAGACGGGCGAGAAGGGCCTGGTCATCGTGCCGGCCACGCCGATCGGGAGTGGCGACCGGTTCCGGGTCCGGGTCGAGTACGACGGGACGCCGGGGCCGGGGTGGATGCCCACCACGTCGGGCGGCGCGACGGCGATGATCGGGAGTTCCAGCGCCTGGTTCCCCGTCCACGAGGGCGCTCGCGACCGGGCGTCCTTCGTCCTGGCGGCGACCGTTCCGGACGGCTGGAGCGCCGTCTCCATCGGCAGGGAGGGCCGGCAGCTCCGCGAGGCGGGCGCGACGACGTTCCGCTGGACGGAGCCCGACGTCGACCCGGACCACATCGCCGTGACGATCGACCACCTGACGATCGACCGGTCGGAGCTGGCCGACGGCACCCCAGTGGTCGATGCCTACGCGCCCGGCCTGCAGGACGCCACCGAACCCCTCGCCGACCGGCTGCCGGAGGTCCTCGGCTTCCTGTCCGGCAGGTTCGGCCCCTACCCCTTCGACGCGGCGGGCAACGTCTTCGTCCAGGTCGACGACGACGGTCCGGCGACCGCGCCGCAGACCCGTCCCGTGTATCTCGGCGCCGGCAACGAGCAGTACATGACCCTCCACCCCGTGGTGCACGAGCAAGCGCACCAGTGGTACGGGGTCTCGGTCACTCCGCGCGGCCCGGAGGACACGTGCCTGTCGGAGTGCTTCGCCGAGTATGCCACCTGGCTGTGGGACGAGGAACGGGACGGCGTCGACCTCGATGCCCGGTACCGCGACCTGGTCGAGGCCAACCGGGGTGACGACACGTTCTGGGCCGAGCTCTACCGGCCCGGCTGGACGCCGCAGATCAACCTGTACAGCAAAGGGCCGGTCGCCCTGCACGCGCTGCGGCGCCAGGTCGGGGACGAGGCGTTCGAGGAGCTGCTCAGGACGTGGCCGCAGGAGCACCGGGGCGAGTACGTCACCTGGCCGCAGCTCGAGTCGTTCGCGGAGCAGGGCACCGGCCAGGACCTCGCCGGCTTCTTCCGGGCCTGGTTCCGCAGCGCAGGGGTGCCCTCGGACGAGTACCTCTGGCCGGGCGACCTGGCACCCTGACCCCAGACAATCCGTCGCGTTCAGTCTGCCGCGGGAGAGCCGCCGGATTCCTCGCCGAGCTTCGCGCCGATCGCGCCGGTGATCTCGGTCAGCGCGTCGAGCTGCTCCGGGGTGAGCGCGTCGATGACGAGCCGCCGCGCCGTCGCGATGTGGCCGGGGACGGAGCGGATCAGCTCACGGCGGCCGTCGCCAGTCAGGGCCACGTTGGTGGCGCGCCGGTCCTCGGGGCAGGGGGAGCGGACGACAAGGCCGCGCTTCTCCAGGCGCCCGCAGACGTGGGACAGGCGCGGCAGGGTGGCGTCCGTGGCCTGGGCGAGCGCCGTCATCCGCATCGTCGGCTCGGGGCTGAGCTGGAGCGTCGAGAGCACGACGAACTCGAAGTGCGTCAGCCCGGAGTCGCGCTGGAGCTGTCTGTCGAGCGCGGACGGCAGGAGGCTGAACACGGTGGTCAGGCCCAGCCAGGCCGCCGACTCCTGCTCGTTCATCCGGGGTACGCGTCGCTTCACAGCCCACATCCTACCGTTTGGTTGACGCAACAAGTAATCGGTGCGAGACTCAGGACTGTTGGTTGTAGGAACAACTATCTTGAGGAGCGGACATGACCACGGTCACCGTCATCGGAGCAGGAAATCTCGGCAGTGCCGTCGCGGGCATCGCGGCGAAGGGTGGGACCGGCATCCAGGTGCTGGCCCGCGACACCGAGAAGGCGCAGGCCGTCGCCGGCCCGCTGGGCGGCGCGGCCGGCACGGTCGGCGACGCGATCACGGGGGAGATCGTCGTGCTGGCGGTTCCATACCCGGCGGTGGCGGACGTGCTCAGCGCCTACCCGGGCGCGTTCGACGGCAAGGTGCTGGTGGACGTGAGCAACCCCGTCGACTTCAGCACCTTCGACGACCTCGCGGTCCCCGCCGACTCCTCGGCGGCGAAGGAGATCCAGGACGCCGTCCCCGGGGCGAAGGTCGTCAAGGCGTTCAACGCGAACTTCGGCGCCACCCTCGGTACCGGCGCGGCAGGCCCCGTGCAGACGGCCGTGCTCGCCGCCGGCGACGACGCGGAGGCCAAGCAGTCGCTGATCGACCTCGTCACCGCGGCCGGGCTGCGCGCGGTCGACGCCGGGTCGCTCAAGCGGGCGCGGGAGCTCGAGGCCATCGGCTTCCTGCAGATCACGCTCGCCGGCGCCGAGAAGATCTCGTGGGCGGGCGGCTTCGCCCTCGTCGACTGACGGGCGTCCGCTGATGACCATGCAGAGCTCCGTCCCCGCGTGGCTGCCCCGCCACGTCGCCACCGCGGGGACGGCGCCCGACGGCACGCGGATGAACACCGTGGAGCTGCTCGTGCGCGACCTCGACACCATGACCGCGTACTACCAGCACGCGGTCACCCTCGACGTCCTGGACCAGTCCGGCGCCACCGCCACGCTGGGCCGCGGCGGCGTGCCGATCATGGTGCTCCGCCAGGAGCGGGACCTGCCGGCCGCCAACCCGCGCGGCGCCGGGCTCTACCACACCGCCATCGTCTTCGAGGACGAGCGGCGGCTGGCCGCGTCGCTGGCGTCCATGGCGCAGCGCGTGCCGCAGACCTTCACCGGCAGCGCCGACCACCTGGTCAGCGAGGCGTTCTACTTCACCGACCCCGAGGGCAACGGCGTCGAGCTGTACCGCGACCGCCCCCGCGAGGAATGGACGGTGCATGCTGACGGGACGGTGGCGATGGCCGTCGAGTACCTCGACCCGAACCAGTTCCTGCGGCGCTGGCACGACCCGGAGGCGCCCGACGCCGGCGCCTCCGCCGCCATCGGGCACGTGCACCTGCAGGTGGGCGACCTCACGTCCGCGCGGCGGTTCTACGTCGACACGCTCGGGTTCGACGTGACGGCGCAGATGGACTCCGCCCTGTTCGTCTCGGCCGGTGGCTATCACCACCACATCGGCATGAACACCTGGCGCAGCGCGGGCGCCGCACCGCGCGCCTCGACGCTCGGCCTGGGCGACGTCCGCATCCTCGTGCCCACCCGGGACGACGTCGAAGCCCTCGCCGACCGCCTCCGGTTCCACGGCATCACCACGGCGGACGACGGCGACACGCTGCGCTTCGCCGACCCGTGGAACACCCGGCTAGCGGTCTCGCCGGAGGCGGGCGCCCTTCGTTGAGTGCTGGGTATTTGCGCCTGATCGGGCTCCGGAGGCGCAAATACCCAGCACTCAACGACTGGTGGTGGGGGCAGGTCAGGCGACTGTGGCGTCGATCGTCACCGGGATGTTGCCGCGGGTGGCGTTCGAGTACGGGCAGACCTTGTGGGCGGCCTCGACCAGGTCGTCCGCGGTGGCCTGGTCCACGCCGGCGAGCTCGACGTGCAGCGCGGCGCTCAGGCCGTACGCACCGTCACCGGTCGCCTGGATGCCGACCTCGGCGACCACCGCGGAGTCGGTGAACTTGATCCTCTGCGCGGCGGCGACGCCCTTGAGCGCGCTGTGGAAGCAGGCGGCCCAGCCGGCGGCGAAGAGCTGCTCCGGGTTGGTGCCCCCGCCCGGCCCGCCCATCGCGGTCGGGATGGCCAGGGTGAGGTCCAGCATGCCGTCGTCGGTGGCAGCGCGGCCTCCGGCGCGGCCGTCGCCGGTGGAGGTCGCCACTGCGGTGTACATGCTCTCGGCCATGATGTTGTTCTCCGGTGGTAGACGAACTAGTACGTCTACCGTATGCGACGATTGCCCCGAGACACAAGTCTCTGCGGGGCTGTGACGTGTCAGACGCTCAGGTCACCAGAGTGGCCTGAGCGTCTGACACGGCGGTGGTGAGTGCGGTCAGCGGGCCGAACGGCCGGCGTCAACCACCGCGAAGATCGCGCGCTCCAGGGTGCCGCCCACGTGGGACGGGTCGTCGAGGGAGCCCGACACCATCGCGCCGTCGCGCAGCATCATCAGCTCGTCGGCGGCCTGCTCGGTGTCGGCCACACCCAGCTCGCCGAGCATCCCCGCGAACAGCCCCCGGTACCAGGTGCGGTGCTCGGCGACCACCTTCCGGACCGGCCCGTCCGGGTCGGCGTACTCGGCCGCCGCGTTGATGAACGCGCAGCCGCGGAAGCCCGGCTTGCAGGTCACGTCACCGATCGCGGCGGCGAACCGGCGCAGCGCCTCGGCGTCGTCGTCCACGGACTCGCGCAGCCCGCCGAGCGCATCGCGCTCCCATGCCACCTGCCGTTCGAGGTAGGCCACCACGAGGGCGTCCTTGGTGTGGAAGTGACGGTAGAACGTGACCTTGGTGATCCCCGCGCGCTCGATGATCTTGTCGGCGCTGATCGCGCGGATACCGTGCGCGTAGAACAGCTCGGTCGCGGCGTCCAGGATGCGGTCCCGGGTGGAGCGAACGGCGCCGGGCTCGGCGGTGGCGGACGTCGGTCCGCCCGAAGTCGTGGTGCTCATCTCGCAGCCTGCTCTCGCGCTCGTCCCGATGATCTGACCGAACAGTCTACGCCGGGGTGGACGGACGGGTTCGTCTACCTCGGGTCCCGCGAGCCGTGCCGCCGTCCGCCGGCGGGCGGCGCCTCCCAGCGGTAGCGCAGGGAGATCATGCGCAGGCCGAACACGAGCGCGGCGATGGCGAAGCCCGCGACGAGGTTGAACCAGCCCGCCCACGAGGCGAGGCTCGTCAGCGCGGCACCGATCAGCGCGGGGATGGCGTACAGGCCGCGGGACCGGAAGATCTGCGGCACGTCGTTCGCGACGACGTCGCGGATGACGCCGCCGCCCACCGCGGTGGCCACGCCGAGGATCGCGGCTCCCGCCGGGTTCATCCCCGCGTCGAGCGAGACCAGCGTGCCGGTGACCGAGAAGAGCGCCATGCCGGCGGCGTCGAACGTGAGCAGGATGTCGTGGAAGCGCTGCACGACGTGCGCGAAGAAGTACACGACGACCGCGGCGGCCACCGGCGGTACGAGGTAGACCGGCGAGTCGAAGGCCCGCGGCACGCCGACGTCGAGGATCACGTCCCGCAGGATCCCGCCGCCGAGGCCGACGCAGGTGCCCAGCAGGAGCGAGCCGACGATGTCGAAACGTCGCCGGACGGCGAGGAGGGACCCGGAGACCGCGAAGAAGAAGACGCCGAGGAGGTCCGGGGCGAGATGCGTCCACGCCACGTCGGGCTCCGTTCAGTGGGCAGGGCGGTCAGCTGCGGTCACTGTGCCAGAAGCCGTGCGGTCCGGCGAAACGCCGGCGGCCGGAGCCAGGTCGCGGCGCGCCACACCCACTCGACCGGGTCGTGACCACCCAGACGGCGCGGCGCCCGACAGGCGCTCAGGTCGTCGGAGTGGCCCGTGGGTCCGGCGCGTCGGGGAGGTGCGCGGCGAAGCGGGTCACGAGGGCGTGGATCTCCGAGCGCTCGTAGACCTGGCGGCCCAGGAGGAGCGCGGCCTCCTCGCGGCGGTGCTCGGGGCAGAAGGCCCGGACCTCCGCGGCCTCGAAGAGGTCCCACGACGGCACCATGTTGGACATGCGGCCGGCGCAGACGAACGCGGCGGCGGGCGTGAGGTCGTCGAAGAACGCCCACCGGTCGGCGAGGTCGACGGCGGCACCGCGGCAGACGCGGACCTCGGTGGTCTCCAGCGCCGCCGGCAGTGCGGGGTGGTCGACGACTGCCGAGTACTCGCCGCCGGTCGCGCGGGTCCGGGCGTAGCCGCTGTCACCGGTGCGGTCGCCATAGGTGGTGCAGATCGAGGGAGTGAGGCCGCCGTCGAGAGGGCTGGCGGTGGTGAGTGACATATCGGTCCTTCACGTGTATTGTCCGGTGCCGTTCGCGGGTATTTGTGTGGAACGTCTATGCAAATGCATAGAATTGCGATCGCATTTGACCCTGCGTGCGGAGCGGTGTGGGGGGTGCTTCGCGGGGTGGATCGAACGGGTCGTGCGGAGCTATCCCGCGGCTGCCGCGGCCCGCGGCCCGAACCTGGTCCAGTCGACCGAGGAATCGAGCATCCGCTTCAGGCCGACCCGGGTGACGGGTATTTCTTCATCCTGAATCTCTTCTTCAAGATCTTTGTTCCAGGTATCGGTCGTCGCGACCACGAGCCGCGCGGTGAATGGCGCTTTGTTCGACGCCGAGAGGAATGGGGCGACATCCGGCTTCGACAATGGCCGGCTCGGGTCGTGGAATGCACACTGCACTGCCACCAGGTGCTCCGTCTCGTGCTCGCGCGCGACGAGGTCGATCCCGTCGCGCGGGCCCTGGTGCTCAGGCCACTCGTCCCATGACCACACGGTGTCGAACTGGGCTGCCCACTCCTCGTCGGTGCGCAGGAACGCCTTCATCAGCGCGGCGAACTTCTCGTTCCTGTCCGTCTCGGACTCGGACCTGAACATGTAGTCGTCGAGGAGGTCCTCAAGTGCGGCCATATGGTCATTCTGCCAAGATCGGGCCTTGCCCGCCTTTCGGGCCGAGCGTCAGCCCTCGTCCAGGCCGAGCACCCGCCGGGCGTTGTCCGCGTACAGGCCCGGCAGCAGGTGCGCGGGCAGGGCGGCGCCCGCGATCTGCCACCGGCCCTGCGGCGGGATCTCCTCGCCCGGCGCGTAGTCGAAGCACTCGTCGTCTGTCTCGAGGAAGCGGAAGTGGACCTCGAGCTGCTCGGGGGAGAGCGGGAAGGCGTCGGTGCCGAAGAGCACGCGGTCGGGGAACGCCTCGACGAGCCGCCGGAACCGCCGGGGCTGCCGGCCGAGCTCGGCGAGGCGGCCCGCGATGTCGACGACGAGGTGGGGCGCCGTGCGCAGGAGGCGCTCGACGTGGTCGAGGTCCTCGGCGACGCAGCCGACGTGTGCCCCGATGTACCGGGTGCCAGGGGTCGCCACGAGCAGGCGCTCGAACGCGTCCAGGAGCTGGTCGAACGACGGGTACCGGTCCCGGTCGGCGAACGACCAGTCCGGCTGGCCCGCGAGCTCGTCGAACCGCTCGTTGTGCGCGTCCAGCGGGTCGAAGAACGCCTTCGGGTCGGCGACGTGGACCAGCGCCGGCAGCCCGAGCTCGCCGGCCAGGGCGAGGACGTCGATCACCCGCTGGTCGTCGGGCAGCACCAGCTCGCCGTCGGGCCCCCGGACCGTGAGGCCCACGTTCTTCCACACCTTGAGGCCGCGGGCGCCGCGCGCGGCGCTGTCGCGGAGCTGCTCCTGGATCTCGCGCTCCCCGCCGGGGCGGCTCAGCAGGGTCCAGTCGAGCTGGCAGAAGGTGAGGAAGCGCCCCGGGTGAGCCCGGTCGTACCGGTCGAGGTTGGCGTCCAGCTCCGCGCCCCACAGGCCGTCGAGGTTGACGACGGTCTCGACGCCGGCGTCGTCCATCATCGCGAGCAGCGCGGCGACGTCGGGCGTGCACCAGTCGGTCGTGAGCCAGCGCCCGAGGTGGTTGTGCACGTCGACGACGGGCGCCGCGGCACGCGCGACCCGGGTGGCGGGGACGGAGACCTGTGGGCGCGGGGTCCAGTCGACCAGCTGGAGGCTCGGCACTGCGGGGCTTGCGGAGCCGACGGCTCCCAGCGGGTCGTGGACGTGGTTCATGACTGCCTCCTCGGCGGCGGTCGGCGAAAGTGCTCGACGTGAGCGTGCCGTCCACGAGGATCGGGCATGCGTGAGCAGATTGCCGACTTGTTACGCGATTCAATCAGTCAGAGTGATCGAATCCGCCAGTCTTGGTGACTCTCGCGCAACCGTCGAGCACCATGGGCGTCGACGGCGCCGACCCGGTCGGCGCCGAGCATCCGGCCCGGCAGCGGGCTCCCCGGACGACGACAGGACGCCGCACGTGAGCACCAGCACCACGACCGAACGCGAGATCCGCAGCCAGCCCGAGGTCTGGGCGCGCGCCGTCGCCGCGGCGGCCGAGGGCGCGCCGGTGCTCGGCCGGCCGGGCGAGCGGGTGCTGCTGCTCGGCTGCGGCACCAGCGCGTTCGTCGCCGAGTCCGTGGCGGTCCTGCGGGAGCGTGCCGGTCACGGCGAGACGGATGCCGCCTACGCGTCCGAGTGGACGCCGGGCCGCCCGTACGACCGGGTGGTCGTGATCAGCCGCTCGGGGACGACGAGCGAGGTGCTCGAGGCCCTGGCCCAGGTTCCCGCGGGCACGGTGAAGGCCGCGGTCGTCGGCGTCGCAGGTACTCCGGTGGCCCAGGCGGCGGACGAGACACTCGTGCTGGACTTCGCCGACGAGGAGTCCGTGGTCCAGACCCGGTTCCCCACCTCCGTCCTGGCGCTCGCGCGCACCGGGTTCGGCGAGAAGCTCGGGCCCGTGATCGAGCGGGCGGCAGAGGTGCTCGCCGAACCGCTCCCTGTCGACCCGTCGCGCTTCGACCACTTCGTCTTCCTCGGCCGGTCCTGGACCTACGGGCTCGCGCAGGAGGCCGCGCTGAAGATCCGCGAGGCCGCGCAGGCATGGTCCGAGTCTTACCCAGCCCTCGACTACCGCCACGGCCCCGTCGCGGTAGCGGGGGAGACCAGCCTGGTGACGCTCTTCGGCGACGCCGACCCGGCGCTCGCCGCCGACATCGAGCGCACGGGGGCGACGGTCCAGCACTGGGACCTGGACCCGCTGATCCAGCTCGTGCAGGCGCAGCGCCTCGCCGTCGGGCTCGCCGCGGCACGCGGGCTGGACGCCGACGCCCCGCGCCACCTCACCCGTTCCGTGGTGCTCGGCTGACCCAGCTGGCCGACCCCAGCTGGCCGACCCCAGCTGGCCGACCCCAGCTACTACCCCAGAAGACCCCCAAGCACGCAGGAGAGACGAGGACGATCATGCTGCGTCACCACATCGGTACCGCCCGCGGACAGGGCGCCGCGGCCGCCGCCGCCCTGCTCCTCACGACGGCGCTGCTCACCTCGTGCTCCTCGGGCGCGCAGGGCGCGACGGCACTCGACAAGGACGCCGACGTCACGCTCACCTGGTGGACGGGACAGGCCGACCAGGCCCAGACCATCCTCACCGGGCTCGCCGAGGAGTTCGAGCAGGAGCACCCGAACGTGACGATCGAGGTCTCGTCGGGGGCGCCGTCGACCGAGGACCTGCTCCAGAAGCTGTCCTCGTCGTTCGCCGGCGGGACCTACCCCGACATCTCCTACGCGTTCGGGTCGTGGGCGAGCGAGCTCGCCGACTCCGAACGGACGCTCGACATCACCGAGCAGGTGGCCGACCCCGCCGTCGGCTGGGAGGAGTTCTCGGGGGCGGCCCGCGCGACGGCGCAGCCGACGGGCGACGCGACCATCGGGTTCCCCGCCGTCGTCGACAACCTCTCCCTGATCTACAACAAGACGGTCTTCGACGAGGCCGGGGTCGAGTACCCCACCCAGGACTGGACCTGGGACGACTTCCGCACCGCGGCCCGCGAGCTCACCGACCCGGCCACCAGCACCTACGGGTACGCGTACTCGGTCTCCGGGTCCGAGGAGACAACCTGGCAGTTCTGGCCGCACCTGTGGCAGAACGGCGGCGAGATCCTCGACGAGTCCGAGACCGAGGCGACCTTCGACTCACAGGCCGGGGTCGACGCGCTCACGCTGCTGCGCGACATGGCGGTCGAGGACGAGTCCGTGTACCTCGACCAGACCGACACCAAGTTCGGGCAGATCTTCGCGAGCGACCAGATCGGCATGATCACGTCCGGCCCGTGGTCGCTGTACGACCTGCAGGTGGCGGGCACGGACTACGGCGTCGTGCCGCTGCCGGGGACCGACGGCGAGCACACGACCATCTCCGGCGCGGACCTGTGGGTGCTCTTCGACCACCAGGACGCCAACCGCGAGTACTGGTCGTACGAGTTCACCAAGTGGCTCACCGACCCCGAGCAGGACGTGCGCTGGAACGTCGTGTACGGCAACCTGCCGCTGCGCGAGAGCGAGATGGACTCGCCGGAGTTCCAGAAGCAGGTCAAGGACATGCCCGGCCTCGACGTGATGGCCGAGAACAGCGAGAACGCGACCATCCCGCGCCCCACCGTGCCGGGCTACGTGAACCTCTCCGAGGCGATCGGCACCTCGATCTCCGAGGTGCTGCAGGGGCAGGGCGAGCCGGCCGAGGCGCTGACGCGGGCCGCCGACGAGGCCACGGCCGCGCTGGCGGACAAATGACGGCCACCGCCGCCCCGGCCCGGCGGCCCGGTTCGGCCCGGCGGCCCGGTTCGGCCCGACGGCGCGGCTCGGCCCGGCGGCCCCTCCCGGACCGGCGGCCGGGTGCCGCCCGGCGGGTCAGGGAGGGGCTGACCGGGTGGGGGTTCGTCGCGCCGGCGACCGTCATCGTGCTGGGCCTGTCGATCTTCCCCGCGGTCTGGGCGTTCCTGCTCTCCCTGCAGGAGTGGAACGGGTTCTCCGTTCCCGAGCAGGTGGGGTTCGACAACTACCGCGAGATGGCCGGCGACGCCGACCTCGCCGCAGCGGCCGGGCACACCCTGCTGTACACGGCGCTGTTCGTGCCGGCCTCGGTGCTGCTGGGCCTCGGCCTCGCCGTCGCGCTGAACCGGCGGATCGTGCTGGTCGGCCTGTACCGCACCCTCATCTTCCTCCCGTTCGTGGTCTCGGCCGCAGCGACCGGCATCCTGACGACCTACCTGTTCAACCCGCAGTTCGGGCTCGTGAACAACGTGCTGCGCGTCGTCGGGCTGCCCCAGCAGGGCTGGCTGGAGGACCCGCACCAGGCGATGGTGGTCCTCGCGATCATGTCGCTGTGGGGGCAGGCCGCCTTTACGACGGTCATCTACCTCGCCGCGCTGCAGGACATCCCCGCGGAGCTCACCGAGGCCGCGTGGGTCGACGGCGCGAACCGCTGGCAGTCGTTCTGGCACGTCACGTTCCCGCAGCTCGCGCCCGTGACGGTGTTCGTCGCGATCTGGCAGACGATCCAGGCGATCCAGCTCTTCGACCTCGTGTACACGACGACGCGCGGCGGGCCGCTGAAGGCCACGGAGACCATCGTCTACTACCTGTGGACCTCGGCCTTCAAGGACCTCGAGTTCGGCTACGCGTCGGCGGTCGCCTACGGGTTGTTCGCCGTCACCCTCGCGATCACCATCGGTGTGACGATCTACTCGCGCCGCAGCACGGTAGGAGGACTCTGATGGCGGTGCTCGCCTCTCCCCGCCCGGCGCCCTGGCCGCCGTCGGCCACACAGGAGGAGCCGACGCCGAAGCGGCGGCGGCGCACGGGCTGGTCGCACCTCGTGCTCGTACCCGTGGCGCTGGTCTTCGCGACGCCGTTCGTGCAGATGTTCCTCACGTCCCTGACGCCCGAGTCGGAGATCAACCGGTTCCCGCCGCGGTTCTTCCCCTCCGAGCTGACGCTCGACGGGTACGTGAAGCTGTTCCGCGACACCGACGTCCTCCTGTGGACCGGCAACACCGTGCTGGTGTCGCTGGTCGCGGTGGTGTCCCACCTGGCCCTGTGCTCGCTCGCGGGCTACGGGTTCGCGCGGCTGAAGTTCCCGGGGCGCAACGCCGGGTTCCTCATGATCGTCGCGACGATCATGATCCCGACGCAGCTCCTCATGGTGCCGACCTACGTGATGTTCGCCCGCGCCGGGATCATCGACACCCTCGCCGCGGCGATGGTGCCGTGGCTCGCGTCGGTGTTCGGGATCTTCCTGATGCGCCAGTTCTTCCTGTCGCTCCCGGTGGAGCTCGAGGAGGCCGCCCTGCTCGACGGCTGCTCCCGCTGGGGCACGTTCTGGCGGATCATCCTGCCGCTCGCCAGGCCGGCGCTCGCGACGCTGGCGATCTTCACGCTGCTGAGCTCCTGGAACGACCTCGTCTGGCCGCTGATCGCCATCAATGACCCGGGCGCGTTCACGCTGCAGCTCGGCATCACCAACTTCCAGGGCGCGCGGCGCACGGACTGGTCGCTGCTCATGGCGAGCAATGTGGTCGCGACGCTGCCCCTTATCCTCTTCTTCGTGTTCGCGCAGAAGCAGTTCATCGCCACCATGACGTTCTCGGGGGTCAAGGGATGACCGCCGGCCGGACGTCGCCGCGCGGGCCGCTGCCCGTGGTGGTCGTGGGGGACGCGAACGTCGACCTGGTGCTGCGCGGCGACGTCGTGCCCCGCTTCGGCCAGGCCGAGCAGCTCGTCGACTCGGGGGACCTGGTGCTCGGCGGCTCGGCGGCCATCGCCGCGTCGGGCGTCGCGCGCCTGGAGGTGCCGACGTCGCTCGTGGCCCGGGTGGGCGCCGACACGTTCGGCACGTTCACGCTCGACGCCCTGCGCGGGTGCGGGGTCGACGTCGCGTCCGTCGAGGTGGCGGACGGCGAGCCCACCGGGCTGTCCGTCAACCTCTCCACGCCCGAGGATCGCGCGATCCTGACCGTGCCCGGGACCATTCCCACGCTCACCGGGCAGCGGGTCACCGAGGTGCTCGACGCGCGGAGCGCGCCGGGGCTGCTGCACGTCGCGTCCTACTTTCTCCAGCCGGGCCTGGCGCGGGCACTGCCCGACGTGCTCGCCCGCGCCCGGGCGCAGGGCTGGACGACGAGCCTCGACACCAACTGGGACCCCGCCGAGGAGTGGGCGGGGCTCGACGAGGTGCTGGGCCACCTGGACCTGCTGCTGCCCAACCGCAACGAGCTGCGCGCCATCGCGGGCGCGCTCGGCGAGCCGGCGGACCTCGACGACGTGACGCTCGCGACCCGGCTCGCCCGGCGCGGCCCGCGCGTGGTCGTCAAGGACGGGGCGGACGGCGGCTGGTCGGTGGGGCCCGACGGCGACGTCGTCCGCGCGCCGGGCGTGGCCGTCGACGTCGTCGACACGACGGGGGCGGGGGACAGCTTCGACGCGGGCTACTTGGCGGCGCTGGCGCACGGCGTCTCGAACGAGGGGGAGCGCGTGCGGTGGGCGACCGTCGCGGGGTCGCTCTCGACCCTCGGGTCGGGCGGGACCGGGCGGCAGGCCACGCTCGGCGACCTGGAGCGGGAGCTCGCGCGGTGATCTCTGCGCTCGCGCTCAGCCCGTCGCTCGACGTCACGTACGTGGTCGACGAGCTGGAGGGGATCCAGCGTCCGCGCTCGGTCCACCGGGTCGCGGGCGGCAAGGCGCTGAACGCGGCGCGCGCGGCCGCCGCGCTCGGCGCGCGGGTCTCCGCGGTGGCGGTGCTCGGCGCGGGCGCGGGCCGGGACGTCGCCGACGGGGCGCGGGCCGACGGCGTCGACCTGCACGCGGTGTTCGGCACGGAGCCGACGCGCAGCTGCGTCTCGATCTTCTCCCGCGCCAGCGGGCGGCTCACGGAGATCTACGAGCGCGCCGTCCCGGTCTCCGTGAGCACGGCCGCGGCCGCGCTGGACGCCGCCGTCGCGCTGGCCGCGGCCCGGCCCGGGTGGTGGTTCGTCTCGGGCGGGCTGCCGGACGCGGCGCCGGCCGGGCTGCTCGCCGACGTCGTGCGCCGGCTGCACGACGCCGGCGTCCGGGTCGCCGTCGACAGCCACGGCCCGGCGCTGCGGAGCGCGGTCGGCGCGCAGCCCGACCTGGTGAAGGTCAACCGGTGGGAGGCGCTGGAGCTGGTGGGTGCTGGTGGCGGCGCTGGTGCTGGTGGCGCCGCGCGTGGTGGTGCCGCTGGGGCTGGCGCCGCCGCCGCCGGCGAACCGTCCGTGCCTGAGCTGCTCGCCGCCGTGCACGCACTCGCCGAGGGACTGGTCGTCATCACCGACGGCGCCGACGGTGCCTGGGCGACCGACGGCGACCGGGTCCTGCGCGCGCGGCTCGCCGGGCACACGGGGAACTTCCCGGTCGGCAGCGGCGACTCGTTCCTGGGCGGCCTGCTCGTCGCGCTCGACAACGGCGCCGACCTCGCGGACGCCCTGGCGCTCGCGATTGCGACCGGAACGGCGAACGCCCAGGTCCCGGGCGCGGCCATCCTGGACCCAACCCTGGCCCGCCGCCTGGCGCAGGAGGTTCAGGTCACCACCGCCGTCTGACCTGTGACGACTCCGATCGCCGAACGTAGGCCTGGTCGCCTCATCGGTCGAACGTAGGGCTGGTCGCTCTCCGAACGCCCTTGGAGCGACCAGGCCTACGTTCGGCCGGTGAGGCGACCAGGCCGGCGGCCGGCGGCCGGCGCGGCGGTCAGTCCGGGACTACCTGGATCTCCACGCCCGCCGCCTCGATCGCGGCCAGGGCCTTCGGGTCGGCGGAGGAGTCCGTGACCAGCACGTCGATCTCCGCGAGGTCGGCGACCTTCGCGAGGGTCACCCGGCCCACCTTCGAGCCGTCGGCCACGACCACCACGTGCTCGGCGTGCGCCAGCATGGCGTGGTTGGTGCGCGCCTCGGTCTCGTCGTGGGTCGTCGCGCCGCCGCGCACGCTGATGCCGTCGGTGCCCAGGAACGCCGTCCCGACGTTGATCGCGTTGAACGTGTTCTCGGCCAGCGCGCCGACGGCCTCGAACGAGCTGGACCGCACGAACCCGCCTGTCATGATCACCTTCAGGTTGCTCCGCGACGCGAGCTCGGTGGCGGTGGTCAGCGCGTTCGTGACGATGGCGAGGTCGGGGCGGGTGGCCAGCGCGCGGGCGACGGCCGCCGCCGTCGTACCGCCGCTGATGGCAACCGAGTAGCGGCCGGCCGGGAGCAGCCCCGCGGCGTGCTCGGCGATGCGCAGCTTGGCGTCCCGGAACCGGTTGTCCCGCAGCAGCACCGGGACTTCGGTCGTGGGATCGAGCGCGCGGACGCCGCCGTGCGTGCGGACCAGCAGGCCCTGCTCCTCCATCGCGGCCAGGTCGCGCCGCATCGTCGCCGAGGAGACGCCGAGCTCCCGCACCAGGTCGGTGAGCCGCGTGGTGCCCTGCTCGTTGACGTAGGTCAGGGTCCGCATCATGCGCTCGGTGCGCTTGTGCGAGATGGCGTGGGGCGCCGATTCCGCGGTGGTCGCCATGCCGTTCCCTTCTCGAACCGCTCACTCAAACTGATCGTTTAACGCGAATTCTGATCGCATTCTTGCACATCTCGCGCGGGCCCCCGGATGATCGACGCCATGGTCAGCATCGCGTTCATCGGCGCCGGGAGCGTCGTCTTCACCCGGCAGCTCGTCGCCGACATCCTGCGTTTCCCCGAGCTCGTGGACGCGCGCCTCGTGCTCCACGACATCGACCCGGAGCGGCTCGACGTCGCCGAGGCGACCGCACGTCAGGTCGGCCGCCAGCTCGGCGCCCGGGCGACCGTCGTCGCGACGGCGGACCGCCGGGCGGCGCTCGACGGTGCGGACTTCGTGATCAACATGATCCAGGTCGGGGGCGTCCCCGCGACGATCGCCGACCTCGAGATCCCGGCGCGGCACGGGCTGCGGCAGACGATCGGCGACACCACCGGCGTCGGCGGGATCTTCCGCGCGCTGCGGACGTTCCCGGTGCTCACGGCGCTGGCCGCGGACATGCGCGAGCTGTGCCCGGACGCGTGGCTGCTCAACTACACGAACCCGATGGCGATGAACGTGTGGTGGCTGTCCGTGGTCGCGCCGGAGCTCAAGGTCGCCGGGCTGTGCCACAGCGTCTACTGGACGGCCCACGACCTCGCCGAGCTGGTGGGCGTCCCGGTGGAGGAGACGCGCTTCCGTGCGGCCGGCGTCAACCACCAGGCCTGGCTGCTGGAGTGGGAGCACGACGGCCAGGACCTCTACCCGGTGCTGCGCGACCGCATCCGCGCCGACCCCGAGCTGGAGCGCCGCGTGCGCGTCGAGATCTTCCGCCGCCTCGGCTACTACCCGACGGAGACGAGCGAGCACTCCTCGGAGTACCTGTCGTGGTTCCTGCGCTCGGACGCGCAGATCGAGCGCTACCGGCTGGAGCCGCTGGAGTACGTCGGCATCAGCCGCGAGAACCTCGCCGAGCTCGACCGGGCAAGGCAGACCCTGTCCGCGGGCGGCGAGCTGGAGCTGGAGGACGGCGCGAGCGAGTACGCGCCGCAGATCATCCACTCGCTGGTCACGGGGACGCGGCGCGAGGTGCACGTCAACGTTCCCAACCGCGGGCTGATCGACAACCTGGGGCAGGACGCCGTCGTCGAGGTGCCCGCGATCGTGGGCGCCTCGGGCATCGCGCCGGTGGCCATGGGCGCGCTGCCGATCCAGTGCGCGGCGGTCAACCAGGCGTACGTCTCGGTCGGCCGGCTGACGGTGGAGGCCGCCCGGACCGGCGACCCGCTCCTGGTCCGCCAGGCCGCGCTCATGGACCCGAACACGGCCTCCACGCTGACCCCCGAGCAGATCTGGGCGGTCTGCGACGAGCTGACCACGGCGCACGGCGACCTGCTGCCCGACGCCCTGCGCGCCCCCGCCCCGGCGGGTGCCCTGTGACCCTGGCGCGGACGGGCGCCCTCGTCGCCGACGCGGTGCGGGCCGACGCCGCAGTCCTCGCGTTCAACGTCATCACGCTGGAGCACGCGGAGGGCATCGCGGCCGGGCTCGAGGCGGCCGGCGTCCCCGGGATCCTGCAGGTGAGCGAGAACGCCGTGCGCTTCCACGGCGGGCGGATGACGCCGCTGGTCGCGGCCTGCCGCGAGGTCGCGGCCGCGGCGGGCGTCCCGGTCTCGGTGCACCTCGACCACGTGCAGGACGTCGAGCTGGCCCGCGCGGTGGTCGCCGGCGCCGGGCGGCTCGGGATCTCGTCGCTCATGGTCGACGCCGCCCACCTGGAGTACGAGGCCAACGTCGCGACGACGGCGGAGCTCGCCGCGGCCGGGCACCGCGCGTCCCTGTGGGTCGAGGCCGAGCTGGGCGCCATCGGCGGCAAGGACGGCGCGCACGCGCCGGGCGTGCGGACCGACCCGGACGAGGCGGCGTCGTTCGTGGAGCGGACCGGCGTCGACGGCCTCGCCGTCGCGGTCGGCAGCTCGCATGCGATGACCGCGGCGACGGCGGAGCTCGACCTGGACCTGATCGCCCGCCTCGCGGAGCGCCTGCCGGTGCCGCTCGTGCTGCACGGGTCCTCGGGGGTGCCCGTGGCGACGCTCCGGGCGGCCGTCGCGGCCGGCATCCGCAAGGTCAACGTCGGCACCGCGCTCAACGTCGGCTACACCGCGCGGGTGCGGCAGTACCTCGCGGACGACGAGACCGTGACCGACCCGCGCAAGTACCTCGCCCCGGCGCGGGACGCGGTGCGCGACACGGTCGCCGGCCTGGCGGCCGCCGTCGGCCGCGGCTGACCAGGGTTCCCGGCCGCGGCCCGGCTCGCCGGGGGTGTCAGGCGGCCGTGCCCGTCGGGTGGCCGGTCGGCTGCGGCCGGGGTATCGGCCGGACGGCGGCGAGCGCGCGCATGAGCGTCTCGTGCGTGATGCCGTCCCGGCACTCGTCGGCCTGCAGCGCCGCCATGACCTGGTCGGCAGCCAGACGCACCGGG
Organism: Promicromonospora sp. NPDC057138; assembly: GCF_042670845.1. Lineage (NCBI taxonomy): Bacteria > Bacillati > Actinomycetota > Actinomycetes > Micrococcales > Promicromonosporaceae > Promicromonospora > Promicromonospora sp. NPDC057138. The sequence continues at coordinate 27,326 of NZ_JBHUUX010000071.1, forward strand.
ATGTTGGCCTTGCAGGCTGCGGCGAGGAGGATCTGAGCGGCCTCGTCCTCGTCGACGCGCTGCGCCAGGACGACCACGCTCTTGGCTCGTTCGATCATCGCCTGGCTGACGACCGCGCGGGGCACCGTCTCGTCCTGTCGGTCGCCGGCATTCTGGGGCTGATCGACGTACGACATATGAACCTCCCAGATCCCCTGCGGACCGGGAGCCGTTTCATGACTCCGAACCTCTCAGTGTAGAGCAGTTCGGATGTTTCGGACAGGTTCGGCGCCGGGCTCGATGAGCCTGCCGGACCCGTCCATGGACGGGTTCAGGCGTTCCACGCCTCCGTGAACTCGGCGAGATCGATGCGGCCGTCCTCGTCGTGGTCGGCTTTGCCGAAGATCTGCTCGAGGTCCTGGTCCGTGGTCTCCTCGCCGCGGGTGGCCATGGCCTGGCGGAACTCGTCGGCGGTGATGCGGCCGTCGCCGTCGCCGTCGAACTCGACGAAGGTGCGGGTGAGCTCGTCGTCGGCAGTCATGGGTCATACCTCCGCAATGTCGGAAACAGGTCGGGGAGTATGCAACCACAGATCTGTCCCGTGGTGGCGCCCCGAATGCGGGCTCTGGTCCGATACGGTGCGGCGTGCCACTCGCCGACGTCCGGAGGACCAGACCATGAGGTTGTACGCGGCAGCACCCGCCCGGTGCGCACGCCAGGTGCTCGGCGACCTGATCCTGCTCGCGTGGATCGCGGGCTGGGCCTGGGCCGGGCGGGAGGCCCACGACGCGACGATGACGCTCGGAGCGCCGGGCCGGGCGACGGCGTCCGCGGCCGACGAGATGGCCGGCAGGTTCCACGACGTCGAGGGCCGCATCGGCGGCATCCCGGGCGTCGGCGACGACCTGGCCGCACCCTTCCGCGGCGCCGCGGACGCCGCGGAGAGCCTGGCCGCCGCCGGACGGTCCCAGGCCGAGACGGTGGCCGACATCGCGCTCCTCGTCGGGATCGCCGTGTTCCTCATCCCGGTGCTGCTGGTGGCCGTGCTGTACGTGCCGTTCCGGATCCGGTTCATCCGGCGCGCGAGCGCGGGCCGGCGTCTGCTGACAGCCGATCCGGCGCTCCTGGCCCTGCGGGCCCTGGCGAACCAGCCGCTGCGCTCCCTGACCAAGATCTCGGACGACCCGGTCACGGCATGGCGCGAGAACGACCAATCGACGGTCCGCCGCCTGGCGGATCTAGAGCTACGGACCCTGGGCCTGAAACGTTGAGTGCTGGCTTCTTCCGCGAAGTAGAGCGCTTGTCCGAGTCTCCCTGGCGATACCTAGGGAGACTCGGAC